>JBIIGF010000464.1:0-2712 GCA_044236665.1 Aestuariivirga sp.
CGGGGTCGACGTCTCCGTGCTGTTCAACAGCCTGGCCGATACCGGCAGCGTGCGCCATTTCCAGACGGTGATGCGCGGCCAGTTCGGACTGGTCGAGGACGTCGATGTCTCGGGCGTCGCCTCCCCGCCCGGAAATCCGGCTTGCTATGGCTTCAGCATCCGGCGCGCCAGCCGCCGCATTGCCGAAGCCGAAACCGGCAAGCGCAACCTGCTCCGCTCGGTTGAGGAGATGACGAAACTGGTCGGCAAGGTTCCCCTGAAGGACCTGGTGCGCGAGGCGACCGACATCATTGAGCGCCTGTGCATCGAGGCTGCGCTGCAGATCAATGACAACAACCGGGCCAGTACGGCGGACATGCTCGGGCTATCCCGCCAGAGCCTCTATGTGAAGCTTAACCGCTACGGCATCGAGGACAAGGACGAGGCGGGCAGTAGCGAATAAACTGTCATGATAGGTTGACAGTTATTGCCGTCAACGATACCGTGGCGGCCATGGCCAACCTCGCCTCACCCCGGTATGCGCCTGCCGTTCCCAAGCCGGGCGCGGTGCTTGAACTGCTGAAGCCGGTCACCTGGTTTCCCCCCATGTGGGCCTTCGGCTGCGGGGTGGTGTCCTCCGGTGCCTCCATCAGCGCGAACTGGCTGCTCCTGCTGGCCGGCATCGCCCTGTCCGGGCCTCTTGTCTGCGGCACCAGCCAGGCCGTGAACGACTGGTACGACCGCCATGTCGATGCCATCAACGAACCGCTCCGCCCCATTCCCTCCGGCCGCATTCCCGGCCGCTGGGGCCTGTGGATCGCCATGGCGTGGAGCGTTCTCTCCCTCATCGTCGCCGCCCTCATCGGGCCTGTGGTATTCTGGGCCGCCCTGTTCGGCCTGGCCGCGGCCTGGGCCTACAGCGCGCCGCCCCTCCGCCTCAAGGCCAATGGCTGGTGGGGCAACACGGCGGTTGGCCTCTGCTATGAAGGGCTGCCGTGGTTCACGGGCGCCGCGGCCCTGCTGGGTGGTGTTCCCTCCTGGCCCATCCTTCTCCTCGCGCTGCTCTATTCGGTGGGTGCCCATGGCATCATGACGCTGAACGACTTCAAGGCCATTGAAGGCGACCAGCGCATGGGCATCCGCTCGCTTCCCGTGCAACTCGGCGTCACGGGTGCCGCGCGCGTGGCCTGTGCGGTCATGGCGCTGCCGCAGGTGGCGGTTGTGGTGCTGCTGCTCTCGCTCGGGCGGCCCCTGCATGCCGGCGGTGTTGCGCTGCTGCTTGCCGTCCAACTCATCCTGATGCGGCGGTTCCTGCAGGATCCGATGCGCCGGGCGCTGTGGTACAGCGGCTTCGGTGTCACGCTCTATGTGCTTGGCATGCTGGTAAGCGCCTTTGCCGTGCGCCAGCTGGCGGGAGTGTAACATCATGGCCATGTCATCGCTGGGCTGGGCGGCAATCGTGAGGCTGGGCCTCGTGCAGGCAGCGCTCGGCGCGATCGTCGTGCTGACCACGTCCACCATCAACCGCGTCATGATCGTGGAACTCGCCCTGCCTGCCATGGTGCCGGGCATTCTGGTAACATGGCATTATGCGCTGCAGGTGCTCCGCCCGGTCTGGGGCCACGGCTCTGACCGCGGCCTTCGCCGCTCTACCCTCATCATTGCGGGCATGGCTGTTCTGGCGCTCGGTGGCTTCGGGGCCGCGGCCTCGGTGCATCTCATGGCGCAGCATGCGCTGGCGGGCGCCATCGCCGCCGTGCTTGCCTTCTCGCTCATCGGCGTCGGCGTGGGTGCGGCGGGCACCAATCTCCTTGTGCTGCTGGCCAAGGGCGTGGCCGAAGGCCGCCGTGCGGCGGCCGCCACCATCGTGTGGATCATGATGATCGTTGGCTTCATCCTGACGGCGGGCCTTGCGGGCCAGTTCCTCGATCCCTTCTCGACCACGCGGTTGATGGGCGTGGCGGCGGTCATCTGTGCCGTGGCATTCCTGCTGACGCTCCTGGCGCTGTGGGGCATCGAGAAGAAGCTCGCGCCACAGAAACCGGCAGAACACTCCGCTGCAGCAAAGCAGCCATTCCGCCAGGCGGTTAGCGAAGTCTGGGCCGATCCGCTGGCGCGCCGCTTCACCATCTTCATCTTCGTGTCGATGCTGGCTTACAGCGCGCAGGACCTGATCCTTGAGCCCTTTGCCGGGCTGGTCTTCGGCCTGACACCCGGCCAGTCCACCTCGCTGTCGGGCGTGCAGAATTCCGGCGTGCTGGCGGGCATGATCCTGGTCGGTGCGGCATCCACGCTGTTTCCGCAGGTGATATCGCTCCGCAACTGGACGGTCCTGGGCTGCATCGGTTCGGCGCTGGCGCTGGCCGGTCTCTCCGCCGCGGCGATTGCCGGGCCGGGCTGGCCGCTCATGCTCTCGGTGGTGGCGCTGGGCTTCTGCAACGGCGTCTTCGCGGTCGGCGCCATCGGGTCGATGTTCAGCATGGCGAGCAGCCCCGGGCAATCGCGCGATGGGCTGCGAATGGGGATCTTCGGGGCCTCGCAAGCCATAGCCTTCGGCCTTGGCGGCTTTGCGGGCACGGTGCTGGTCGATGTCTCGCGCCTGCTGCTCGGTTCGCCGGTCATGGCCTATGCGGTGGTCTTCGCGGTGGAGGCCTTGGCCTTCCTCGCCGCTGCAAGGCTGGCGGCCGCGATCGGTGAGGCCGAACCAAACGGAAAAGCGGCCAATCCCCTCGT
>JBIIGF010000465.1:0-2709 GCA_044236665.1 Aestuariivirga sp.
TGCGCTTGGAGCCACCCAGGTGCGAGCAGTCAGGTCGCCACTGGTAAGGTCGCACATTCGTTTCGCATCACCCGCGCCCCTCTCTCTCCATCGCATCGAAATGTGACGTCCGGATAAAACACCGGCCCATCGGCATTTGCCATTTCACGCATCATTGTTCGGCATAGAGCATGTCGTAGAGAACAGGGCGCAGCGTCAGCATGAGGCTGTCGGCCATGGCGGCGTGACCCTCAGCGGAGGGATGGAGAGCGCCTGTCGTTTCGGAGAAAACAGCGGCGGAGGCTTTTTCGTCGATCTTGCCTGAACGGTCACGTACCTTCTGATTCACCACCATATAGGCGTCGTTGAAGGTCCGGACCCAGCGCTGGCGCAGTGCATAGGGATAGTTCTGCGTTGCCGGATTGTAAGGCCGCCATGAGGCCTCCCGGCCGGAGAAGTCTGGCTGACAGCTCTGGGTGTCGCGGCTGGCGGTGCCATAACAAGGGATCATGAGCTGCTCGGCGGGGTCTTCCAGCCGCCGCAGGTTGCGGGCACAGAAGCCGTGGCCCTCAAACATGCGGTCAGCATAGACATGTCCGGCGAAGGTCCAGCCGTGATCGCCTGCAAGATCGCGCATGCGCTTGTGGAGGATGGCGAACTGTTCTCGCACCGCTGCGAGACGCGAGGCGCGTGCCGTCAGCCATGACGAAAACATGTCGAGTGACTGATTGGCGGCGTATCGGTCTTCTTCAACGCCGTCGTTGGGGGCAGCCTCGCAGATTTCCCCGGCTTCATTTGTGACAAGATCGGGGTAGGCCGTGAGGATGATGCGGGATGGATCGAACACACCATCCGACGCGGAAGCGATGGGCAGCGTCGATTGCAGCACGGCAGAGAGCCGGGCATAGGCTTCCGGCAGGATGTCACGCATGCGGCGGGAAAACTCGCCGGCACTCACGGTAGCGCCGAAGAAGGACGCGATGGAGGCGGAAGCGGATTCCCGCAGGGAGGCCCAGGCAACGATGTTTGAGAAGCCGATATCATTGCCACCGACCGAGAGGAACAGGAAGTCGAGAGAGCGGCGGAAGCGGTTTCCCGGACATTGCGGAATTCCGCGGCGCATTTCCGGTTTCTCGATGCAGAGTTCGCGCATGAGGCGGTAGAGCTGCGAATCCCTTTCGCCGCCTGCAACGGGGCGTGCGGCAAGCTGGTCGTTTGAATCGCCGCTGACTATGCGCTCGACATAGGTTTGAGGCCCCAGGATGCCTTCATCAATGCCTGCGCCGGAGCATGAGTAGTCAAGAAACGTGACGGAGGCCTGCGGATTCTCGACTGCGATCTGGAGCGCGGCGCGAAGCTGCTGGCCGTAAAGCGAGCGATGGCAAAGTTCATCGGTCCACACGGCGCTGCCACCGGCATTGTTCTGGCGGCGTTCAGGATACATGTTGCGGAAGCGGCGGTTCTCCGCGAAAGCCACGGGCTGGTTGGGGTTGCCCTCACCGGACGCGAAGCTGTCGCCCATGCCAGCGATGAGCAGATCCCTGACACGGGCTTCCGCGATGATCGGTGGCTCGCCCACGACATTGACGGAGATTTCCGCGCCACCCGGATAGGGGAGCTCGATGCCGGGGCCGCTGACGCGCTCGGCACAGGATGTTTCTGCAACGAGCCTACCGTCGATCCGCCATTCGCAGAGCACGGTGGCGGGCACGGACACGCCCTGACCGGCAAGCCAAAGTTCAATCGCATGGGATTGCGGGGTGATATACGCTTCAAGGCCACCGCATGCGGAATGGGTACGCTTTCGCGAATCGTAGCACAGGCTATCCTGCGCCTTCGCGGCCCAGCCGCGCCAATCGAAATTGTCACGCAGGATGTTGCTGAAGGCAATGTAACGGTCATTCAGGACATGCTCGGACCCGAGCACTGAAGTGCGCGCAACGTAGGAGTCCCGTTCATCCGATGCCATGCCCTGCTGGTCGACATAGAGAAGATACTGTCGCCACGCCGTTTCATGTTTGCGGAAGAAGCCGGGATCCTGGAACAGGCGGAAACGGTTTGACACCTGCCACTCGATCTTGAACTGGCTGGTGCTTAAGGTCTGGGCCGCCGCGGGAGCAGCGAGCGGCACGATGAAAGCGGCGGCGAGGAGAAGGGATCTCAGCATGGGGCGGGCTTATAAGCCCAATCCGGGCCAAGTTTTGGCAAGGATCATGAATTGTCCGCGAGCAGTTTGGCGATGATGACCCGTATGCCCGCGTCAATGAGCATCTTGTGATTGACGTCGGTCAGGGCGTCATCGGTGATGAGCGTACCGATACGCGATAGCGGCATGATGGGATAGCGCGCCCGCACTCCGAATTTGCGGCTGTCGGCGAGTACCACCACCTCGTCAGCACGCTGCAACAGGAGTTCGGTCTCGCGCACCACCAGCGGATGCGATTCCTGCATGCCAGTGGGCGTGATCGCCTGTGCGCCCAGAAAGAACTTCGATGCATAGAATTCGGGCGGGCCCGCCTCCGGCGAGAACACGATGCCGGGTTCACGGTAGAGATCGCCGCCCGAGAACGTGAGGTGGCAGGTTCCGTTCTGCCAGAGCGTAGCCGCAAGCGGCATGGAATTGGTGTAGATGCGCACGTTCCGGCTGGCGAGGAGCATGGCAAAGAGATAGCAGGTTGAACCGCCGTGGATGATCAGGGCATCGCCTTCCCGTACCAATGCGGCCGCTTC
>JBIIGF010000466.1:0-2707 GCA_044236665.1 Aestuariivirga sp.
CATCGGCTGGCTGGCGGACCATATGCCGAAACGCATCGTCATGGCGGGCTGCGGCATCATCACCTGCATCTCGTCCTTCCTCGTGCCCTTCGTGTTCGGCACATGGGCGCTGTGGCCGGTGCTGACCGTGATGGGTGCCACCGCCGCCGGCATCTACACCGTGGCGCTGGGCGAACTGGGCGAGCGCTTCTCCGGCCATGAACTCGTCACCGGCACGGCGGCCTTCTCCACCATGTGGGGCTTGGGCGCGCTGGTGGGCTCTTTGCTGGCAGGCTGGTCCATTGCGGGCTTCGGCCCGGACGGGTTACCCTTCACCATGTCGGCGGTCTTCCTCGTCTTTATCGTCTTTGTGATCGGCAGCATCAGATCGGCACAGCGAAAGGCGGCATGAACCAGAGGCCCATCAGCTACGGACTTGGCGTTATCCTCGTGGCGGCAGGCGCGGCGTGCTGGAGCCTCGGCGGCGCGCTGGTGCGGCTGACCGACGGCATCGACGTCTGGCAGATCATCTTCTTCCGCTCGGTAACGGTGTTCGCCTGCATGGCGATCTGGCTGGGCCTGCGCTTCGGCACGGATCTCCTCACCCGCATGAAGGATGCCGGACCCAATGCGGTGATCGCGGGGATCGCGGTCGGGACATCGGGCCTCACCTTCGTCGCCGCCCTGTTCTACACGACGGTGGCGGAGGCGATCTTCATGGTGGGCATCACGCCCTTCCTCTCGGCCATTCTCGGCCTGTGGATCTTGCGCGAACGCATCCCGCCGGTCACCTGGGTGGCGATGGCGGTGGCCCTTCTCGGCATGGGCATCATCTTCTACGGCCACCGCGGCGGCGGCGCGCTGACCGGTACGCTGCTGGCGCTTTACTCGGCCTTCTGCTTTTCCTGCTACGCGGTACTTCTGCGCTGGGGCCAGCGCAGCGAGATGTCGGTCGCCGTCATCTGGAACGCGCTCTATCTCCTGCTGATTTCGGGCCTTGTTCTGCTGCTGCCGCTGGGACTCCGGGAGGGTTCGGGGACCGGCGCCTTCGCGATCGGCTGGTGGAACCTGTTCGCCTGCTTCCTGATGGGGGCCGTGCAGCTGAGCCTCGGGCTGTTCCTGTTCACGGTCGGCTCGCGCAGCGTGCCCGCCG
Source organism: Aestuariivirga sp. (assembly GCA_044236665.1). GTDB lineage: Bacteria > Pseudomonadota > Alphaproteobacteria > Rhizobiales > Aestuariivirgaceae > Aestuariivirga. The sequence goes on from JBIIGF010000466.1 coordinate 1,133, forward strand.
CGCAGCTTTCGCTCATCGCGCTGGTAGAGCCCACGCTCTCGCCGCTGTGGGCCTGGCTGGTGAGCAGCGAACTGCCGCCGATCTGGACTTTCTTCGGCGGGGCGGTGATTGTGGCGGCTATCGTGATTCAAGCCCTGTTCAGCGCCACCCGGGAAAACCGCCATGCCAGACGTCAAGACCAACGCAAGCGCCGCGGCGAGCCAGCTGTCGACAGTCCGTGACTTCCTGCGCTGGGGGCTTTCGGAGTTCCGAGCCGCGAAGATCGCCCATGGCCACGGCACCACATCGGCCACCGACGAGGCCGCATTCCTGATCCTTGAAACGCTTCATCTGCCGGTTGACGACATCAACCCGTGGCTCGAGGCGACGCTGCTCGAGAGCGAACGCCGGGCGCTGGCAGATGTGATCCGCCGCCGCGTGGAAACTCGCATGCCGTCGGCCTATCTGGTCCGGCGCGCCTATATCCACGGCGTGCCCTTCTATGTCGACGAGCGGGTGATCGTGCCGCGCTCCTATATCGGTGAATTGATGTGTACGGGCATCTTCGGCGGCGACGACGCGCCGCTGATCGAAGACGTATCGCAGGTGACGAGCGTTCTCGATCTCTGCACCGGCTCGGGCTGCCTGGCCATTCTGGCAGCTGGCATTTTCCTCGAGGCGGAGGTCGATGCAGCGGATCTCTCAGCCGATGCGCTCGACGTCGCCCGCATCAATGTGGACGAGCATGACGTCGCCGACCGCGTGAGCCTTCTGGAGGGCGACCTGTTCGACGCCGTAGAGGGGCGCACCTATGATCTCATCATCACCAACCCGCCCTATGTGGCAGGACCGGAGGTGGATGCCTTTCCGCCGGAGTACGGTCATGAACCGATGATGGCGCATATCGGTGGCGAGGATGGCCTTGACATCGTGCGCCGCATTCTGGAGGAAGCTGCTGGCCATCTGAACCCCGGTGGCGCACTGCTCTGCGAAATCGGTACCGGGCGCGACTTGCTGGTCGCGGAATATCCCCACCTCGATTTCCTCTGGCTCGATACCGAGGAATCACAGGGCGAGGTGTTCTGGATCACGCGTGAGCAATTGCTCGGGCAGACCTGATCCTCACCTCCTCAGGCCCGTGGCGGTGACGAGATTGTCGTACATCTGCCGGGTCATGCGCGCCATCTGCGGCATGAGTGGGTAGGATTGCCGGAGAAGGCGGGGATAGGCCTCCTCGCCCATGTGCTTTTCGAGATTGGCGACATAGGCCGGCAAGGATGACCAGCCGGCCACGGTCTGCGGCGTGAATTCGCAGTGGAATTGGGTGCTCATCGCATGCTCGCCCACCGCCAGCGCCTGAACCGGCACACGCTCGGACGAGGCAAGTACCATCGCACCGCCGGGTGTCATCTTCACCTCTGCCATGTGCCACTGCATGACCTTGCTGGAAGGTGCCACGCCCCGCATCAGCGGGTGGGCGGCGCCCTGCTCCGTGAGCGCCACATCGAAGACACCCACCTCCCCCGCATCGGCTGGCGCCACCTCCCCGCCCAGCGCCGCTGCCAGAAGCTGATGGCCCAGGCAAACGCCGAAATA
>JBIIGF010000510.1:0-2701 GCA_044236665.1 Aestuariivirga sp.
CGTTGCGATGTCCTTGCGCGCAAGGCGCAAGGACGCGTCGAAAGGATTCTCAGCCGGCCATCTTCTGTACGGTCTTGAGGATCGCGTCGCCCATCTCATTGGTCGAGACGGCGTTCTGGCCCGGTGTGGCAATGTCTTTCGTGCGCAGGCCCTGATCGAGCACGGTTGAAATCGCTTTTTCAACCAGATCGGCTTCCTTACCGAGACCGAACGAATAGCGCAGCGCCATCGCAAACGAACCGATCATGGCGATCGGGTTGGCAAGGCCGCGGCCTGCAATGTCGGGTGCCGAACCATGCACCGGCTCATAAAGCGCCTTGCGCTTGCCGGTGGTCGGGTCTTCTGCGCCGAGCGAAGCCGACGGCAACATGCCGAGCGAGCCCGTCAGCATCGCCGCCACGTCCGACAGCATGTCGCCGAACAGATTGTCGGTGACGATAACATCGAATTGCTTGGGTTGACGGACGAGCTGCATGCCGAGTGCGTCAGCGAGCTGATGTTCGAGTGTGACATCGGGATATTCGCGCTTGTGGAGCGCTGTGATCACCTGGTTCCACAACACGCCCGATTTCATGACGTTGCGCTTTTCGGACGAGGTGACCTTGTTGTTGCGCTTGCGTGCGAGCTCGAATGCAACGCGGCCGATGCGCTCGATTTCATGCGTCGTATACACTTGCGTATCGACGGCACGTTTCTCGCCATTCTCGAGCGTCACGATTTCCTTCGGTTCGCCGAAATAGACGCCGCCGGTCAATTCACGCACGATGACGATGTCGAGACCTTCGACCAGTTCGCGCTTGAGCGAAGAAGCTTCCGCCAGCGCCGGGTAGCAAATGGCAGGACGCAGATTGCCAAAGAGGCCGAGATCTTTGCGCAGACGCAGGAGGCCCGCTTCGGGGCGCGCTTCGTAAGGGACATTGTCCCATTTGGGGCCGCCGACAGCGCCGAAGAGCACGGCATCGGCCGAAAGGGCCTTCTTCATCGCCGCTTCAGAGACGGCCACCTTATGGGCATCGAAGGCAGCGCCGCCGACGAGATCGGTTTCGGTCTCGAATTTGACCATGCCGGTCTTGTTCATCCAGTCGACGAGCTTCTGGACCTCGCCCATCACTTCGGGGCCGATGCCATCGCCGGGCAGGAGAAGAAGATTGAATGCCATGAGAAAAGCCCCCTTCGAGACGCGTTGTCCAATCGGGCGAGAGCTTTAGGGGGCAGACGCCGGGGAGGCAAGGGGGAGGGTGTATTCCCCTCACCCCTTCTTTTCATCGCGCAAGACGAATTGCCCCGTGTCTTCGACATCCAACGTCTTACCGAAGAAATGAGGGAAGAGCGGCTCGTCCACCATAAAAACGATCTTGATCCCGTTGATCACGGTCCAATTGCCCCGGTCGTGGCCGGGAAAGGTTGCGCGGTCGTAAAAGCCAATATGAACGTCGTAGGGTGTTTCAAATCCATCATTAAAAATGATCCGAGCCCATTTGATCGCGAGCGCTTCTGGGTATTCACCGTCTTCTTCCGCAACGCGCCGCATCAATGTCAGGATCACCGCTGTGGCGCGTCCGGTCATCGCAAAATTTTCATGCAACTCAGCGCGTGTGATCATAGCGCACCCCCTTTTGACGCTCGTTATCGTTTAGGGGCAACAGTCGATAATGTGACACAGCGCTCGAAAACGGTCGCGACTCGCAACCAAAGCTGAGTGAGCCTGGCCCCTCCACTACACCAAATGAGAAGACATATCGGCAAAGGCGAACATCAGCTATAACACGCTCGCTCAACAGATAGCCCCGCTCATAGAGTTGCGTAAATTGCTGGGCTCTAGCTGCATCATTTTCGTCTTCGATGCTTCGGTCATCCCCGCCGCCACCATCGCTTTCTTCGCCACCAGACTGCGAATTGCTCCCGCCATCATAGGTCCATTGCCCGCCATCGGGGTTGCCGGCGGGAACGCGCGGCTGATCTTCGCGATATTTGCGTGCGTAAAGCCCCGCGAGTGCGAGCGCTTTGTATTGCAACACTTCCTGCGGCACGTCGCCAGTTCGTAGGTAAAAGCCCAAGGCGACGCCATGCCAGCGTTCTGCCTCGTTCTCGTCAGGGTAGCGCTCGCTTCGCTGTTTGTAGCGCAAAGCAATCGGGTCCATCGCAATCCATCTCCATCGCAAATCGTGTCCATTTCAATTCGTCATGGCCGTCAGGCCAAGAGGCGCAATGGTCGGAACATAAATCAAATAAGGAATAAAGTCAAGGCAAAAAAGCCTATCTTTTACTTGCGGTGGTTGCGGTAACTCTTCAGAACACCATAAAGGGATGAAAGTGCAACCCGTCCGATCCGACGGGTGCAGGTATGGATTGCCGCGTCGGCCTTCCGGCCGCCTCGCAATGAGGAATGGTGGTTTTTGTGTCTAGCCCCATAGGCCGAATGGCCGCCGCGGGCTTCCCCGCGTGCTAAACTAAAAACTACCATAGGCCGAATGGCCGCCCGAGCCTTTGCGAGGAACCTAATAAAAAGAACTTCGACGTCCCGCTATCCTCACAAAAAAGCGGGCCATGCGGCCCGCTTTCTCCATCCCCCCGGATGCGATTTCAGGTCAGGCAATGCCCTTCTGCTTCAGCGCATTCTCGATCTCGTCGAGCACGGCTGGATCGTCGATGGTGGCGGGCATCGACCATGCATCATGGTCGGCGATTTTCTTCATCGTGC
>JBIIGF010000468.1:0-2697 GCA_044236665.1 Aestuariivirga sp.
GTCAGCCGGTTGAACGACATGAGGCCGGCCAGCACGAGGACCAGGCTCAGCACCGTGGCGAAGACGGGCCGGCGGATGCAGAGTTCGGTGAAGCCCATGGCCCTTAGCCGCCCGCCGCCGGACTGGGGACGATCTCGACCTCAGCACCATCCCGAAGCTGAGCGTTGCCCGCCGTGACCACCACATCGCCAGCAGCGATCCCGTCACGCAGTTCGACCCTGCCTTCCATGCGCTTGCCGATACGGACGGGAACCTCCTTCACCTTGTTGTCTGCAACCGTGAAGACCACGGTCTTGTCGCCGCGCTGGATGACCGCCGTTTCGGGCACGATGACCGCTTCGCGCTCCGGCCCCTTGATGGTGACGCGCACCAGAAGGCCGGGCCTGAGCTTGGCGGCGGCATTGTCGAGTTCAGCGCGCACCTGAAGGGCGCGGCCATTGACATCGATGACCGGGTTGAGAGCGGCGATCATGGCGGTGAAGCTTTCGCCCGGCAGCGCATCGGCGGTGAGGTCGACGCTCCGCGCCTGTCGCATCGCGTCCTGCCGGAGTTCGGGTACGGCGAAGGCCACCTGCAGCCTGTCCACCTTGTCGAGTTGCACCATGGGTGTGCCCGCAGTCACATAGGCACCCTCGGAGACGGTGCGAAAGCCGAGGGTTCCGGAAAACGGCGCAGCGATGGTCAGTTTTGCAAGGCGCACCTTGGCCGATTCCACCGCGGCCCGCGCCACATCACGCGCCGAGAGGGCTTCCTCATAGGCGCTTTCGGCAACGTTTCCGGATTGGCGGAGCTTCTGGTTGCGGGCGTAATTGGCCTCGGCGAGCTTGAGGCGGGCCCGCGCCTCCACGAGGTCTGATTCAGCCAGATCGGTATCGAACTGGAAAAGTGGTGTTCCCTTCTCCACCGCGGCGCCATCGGTGAACAGGACCTTCGCCACACGGCCTGCCGTTTCCGGCGCGATGGCAACCGACTCATCGGCCAGCAATGTGCCGATGGCGGCAATATCATCCGAGAGACGCAGGGTCATGGCGGGCGCTGTTTCAACCGGTGCGGGGCCACGGGCCCGCGCCCCACCCGCAGGGCGTTGCGCCGGAGCGGCCGCCGGCTGATCTCCCGCAATCTGGGACTTGAGGGCAGAGATATCCGTAAGATCGATTCCGTAATGCCTCACCACAAGAGCGGCCAGTGCCACCATCGCCACACCGGCCAAAAGAACGATCAGACGTCTCATGAATGCGCATACCTCTCGATGACGGCCAGCCTAGGCCGAAAACACCGCCGCCGCCAGCCGCCTTCATCGCCGTGTCTTCATCACCCTGTCATGACACTGGCTCTGGCTTCAAACCGCCCGCCGCGATATGTGCAGACCGTGCCACCGATTCAGGAAAGGATTTCGCCCATGAAAACCCGCGCCGCCGTTGCCTTTGCCGCCGGAAAGCCGCTCGACATCGTCGAGGTCGATCTCGAAGGGCCGAAGGCGGGTGAGGTGCTGGTCGAAATCAAGGCGACGGGCGTGTGCCATACCGACGAATTCACCCTGTCGGGCGCCGATCCGGAAGGCCTGTTCCCGGCGATCCTCGGCCATGAGGGGGCAGGAGTCGTTGTCGAGGTGGGACCCGGCGTCACATCGGTGAAGCCGGGCGATCATGTGATCCCGCTCTACACGCCAGAGTGCCGCCAGTGCCCATCCTGCCTGTCGCGCAAGACCAACCTCTGCACCGCGATCCGCGCCACGCAGGGTCAGGGCGTGATGCCGGACGGCACCTCGCGCTTTTCCTACAAGGGCCAGAAGATCCACCACTACATGGGCTGCTCGACCTTCGCCAACCATACGGTGCTGCCGGAGATTGCCGTCGCCAAGGTCCATGATCAGGCGCCCTTCGACAAGATCTGCTACATCGGCTGCGGCGTGACCACGGGCGTGGGCGCCGTCATCAACACTGCACGGGTCGAGCAGGGCGCGACGGCGATCGTGTTCGGCCTCGGCGGCATCGGCCTCAACGTGATCCAGGGCCTCAAGATGGCCGGTGCCGACATGATCATCGGCGTCGACATCAACAATTCGAAGAAAGAGTGGGGCGAGCGCTTCGGCATGACGCATTTCGTCAACCCCACAGAGGTGCAGGGCGATCTCGTCGCCCATCTCGTCAACATGACGAAGCGCGGCGCGGACCAGATCGGCGGCGCCGACTATACCTTCGACTGCACGGGCAATGTGAAGGTGATGCGCATGGCGCTCGAGGCTTCGCACCGCGGCTGGGGCCAGTCCATCATCATCGGCGTGGCGGGTGCGGGCCAGGAAATCTCGACGCGGCCATTCCAGCTTGTGACCGGGCGGCAGTGGAAGGGCACTGCCTTCGGCGGCGCACGCGGCCGCACCGATGTGCCGAAGATCGTCGACTGGTACATGTCCGGCAAGATCGAGATCGATCCGATGATCACCCACACCATGCCCCTCGAGGACATCAACAAGGCCTTCGACCTGATGCATGAAGGCAAGTCCATCCGCTCGGTCATCGTGTTCTGATCATGGCGATTGAAACCAAATCGCTGTGGAGGTCCCATGGCGGCACGCAGGGCGTCTACACCCACGCCTCGGAGGCCTGCGCCTGCCCGATGACCTTCGCGGTGTTCGTGCCGGAACACACACCGGGCCAGAAGCTGCCGGTGCTCTGGTATCTCTCCGGCCTCACCTGC
>JBIIGF010000469.1:0-2694 GCA_044236665.1 Aestuariivirga sp.
CTGACGGCCCGCGCGCGCCGGGGTGAAGGAACAGCAAAGAATGCGCTATCCGCGCCGCAGCACGGCGCGTACGGGGGCGGCATCGAGGTTCTGGAACTTCAGGGGCAGGGCGATGAGTTCATAGTCCCCGGGTTCGGCCTCCGACAGCACAAGATTTTCGAGAATGCGCATGTTGGCCGTGCGGCAGGCGTGGTGGGCTTCAAGCGTCTTTGACGTTTCGGGATCGACCGAGGGCGTATCGATACCAATGAGCTTGACGCCCTGCGCCGCCAGCAGGTCCACCGTTGCCCGCGATACCGCCCGGAAGCCCGCGGGCCAGACACCGGGATCGGGCCTGTCCATCAAGCGCAGAAGGATCCGCGGTGGCGCGCCATCGAGCAAGCCTGCAATATGGTGTGGCTCGCAGAGCGGCCCTGCGGCGCGCGCATCGATCAGCCGGCACGGGCCGAGATAGGGTGTGAGATCGAGCGAAGCCACGGCTTGTCCGGCGGCGTCATAATGAAGCGGCGCGTCGGCATGGGTGCCGCAATGAACCGAAAAGGCAACATGGGCGACATTCACCGGGCAGTGTGGGCCGATGCGGAAGGTCCAGCCCTCCGCATAGGCGGCATCGCCCGGAAACACCGCCATGCCGGGGGCCAGCGCCTGCGAGATGTCGATGATCACGTCACGGCCTTCCGGGCCATGAACTGCGGCTGGTCCCACTGGCGCGTCTCGAGGATGCGGGCGAGGATGTCGACCGCGTCCCACACATCCGTGAAGCTTGTGTAGAGCGGCGTGAAGCCGAAGCGCATCATGTCGGGCGCGCGGAAATCGCCCACCACATTGGCCGCGATCAGCGCCTGCATCACGGCATAGCCCTGTTCATGGTGGAGCGAGACATGCGAGCCGCGCGCCGCCATGTCCTGAGGACCTGCGACGCTCACGCCATGCGCGCCAAGCCGCGCCGTCACGAGATCGATGAACAGCGAGCACAGCGCGAGGGACTTCCAGCGCACCACCTGCATGTCGACGTCATCCCAGACATCGAGTGCCGCATCGAGTGCTGCGAGCGAGAGAATGGGCTGCGTGCCGCATTGGTTGCGGATGATGCCGGGGGCAGGCCTGTAATCGAGATCGAAGGTGAAGGGCGAGGCATGGCCCCACCAGCCCGCAAGCGGCGGCTGCACCTCATCCTGCAGGCCCGGGCGCACATAGAGGAAGGCCGGCGCGCCCGGGCCGCCGTTCAGGTATTTGTAGGTGCAACCCAGAGCGAAATCGGCGTGCGCCCCGGCAAGGTCCACCGGAATGGCGCCCGCCGAATGCGCCAGGTCCCAGATGGTCAGCGCGCCCTTCTTGTGGGCCTTCGCGGTGACGGCCTTCATGTCGTGCAGGCGCGCCGTGCGGTAGTCGACTTCGGTGATCATGGTGAAGGCCACGGTCTCGTCGATGGCGTCCATCACCGCTTCGGGCGCCACGACCTTCAGTTCGTAGCCATCATCCATCAGGTTGCGGAAGCCCTGCGCCACATAGAGGTCGGAGGGGAAGTTGCCGGTATCGGACAGAATCACCCGGCGGGTGGGGTTGAGCTTCGCCGCCGCGCCGATGAGCTTGAACAGGTTGACCGAGATCGTATCGCCGGCGATCACGCTGGCCGGGGCTGCGCCGATCAGCCGGGCGATCCGGTCGCCCGCCTTGCGGGTCAGATCGAACCAGCCATGCTCATTCCAGGATTTGATGAGCGTTTCGCCCCACTGCCGCTCCGCCACATCCTTCAGGCGCGCCGGAACACCCTTCGGCAGGACACCGAGCGAGTTGCCGTCGAGGTAGATCAGGCCTTCGGGGATCGCGAAGGCTGCGCGCTTGTGCCTCAGCGGGTCGGCCTGGTCGAGGGCTTCACAGTCAGTGCGGTGCATGGGTTGGGCTCCTTCGGTTGCCACATAATCGCCGCCGCGTGCCGCGCGCAAGGGCAGCCGCCGGGCTGAGCCCGATGACCCTTCGGTGGCGTCCGGCCCGTCATGCCCTGGCCTGCGGCATTGTCATGCGGGAAGGGCCTGCAGCGGTGGTTGACCTTAAACCCCTCCGTGCTCCACAATGGTGCGGAATTTCCAAACAGGTGACGTGACATGCAATATGAAGCACCAGAAACGACAAAGGCAGCGGTTGCCCTGCTCGCCAAGGCCAAGGGGAGTGCCTATGTGCTCGCGGGCGGGTCGGACCTGCTCGTGCGCATGCGGGGCGGCTTCGTTGAGCCGGACCTCGTGGTCGACATCAAGCGCATCAAGCCGATGCGCGAGGTCAAAAAGTCGGCGACCGGCTTCACCATCGGCGCTGCCGTGCCCTGCGCCGAGCTGACCGAGAACAAGGCGCTTGTGAAGGCCTGGCCGGGCGTGGTCGAGGCGGCAAGCCTGATCGGATCCAAGCAGGTGCAGGGCCGCTGCACCATCTCGGGCAATCTCTGCAATGCCTCGCCCGCGGCCGACAGCGTGCCGGCCCTTGTTGCGGCTGGCGCCAAGGCCGTCGTGCAGGGCCCCAAGGGCAAGCGCACCGTGGCGGTGGAGCAGATCCCCGTCGGCCCCGGCAAGAATGCGCTGAAGAAGGGCGAGCTGGTCGAATCGATTGTGCTTCCCGCCCGCAAGCCCCGCTCGGGTGATGCCTATCTGCGCTTCATCCCGCGCTCTGAAATGGATATCGCGGTGGTGAGCGCTGGCGTCA
>JBIIGF010000470.1:0-2690 GCA_044236665.1 Aestuariivirga sp.
TGACGGTCGAGGCCGCGGCCATGGCGCAGGTTCCCATTGCGGGAACGGGCTGGATTCCGGGCCGCGGTGGATATTAGTATCGTGCCTGATGACTTTCCCCGGCTTCCTCTGTAAGGAAGCCGGGGGTTACAACAAGACGAAGCAAAAAAGACTGACGGGAGTTAAACGTACCATGGGCGATCTCGCCTCATACGCCAAAGAACACGGCATCAAATTCTTCCTCTTCAACTTCACCGATCTGTTCGGCGTGCAGCGCGCCAAGCTCGTGCCGGCCGAAGCGGCGAAGAAGATGCAGAAGGCGGGCGCTGGCTTCGCCGGTTTCGCCACCTGGCTCGACCAGACCCCGGCCCATCCCGATATCCTTGTGATGCCGGACGTCAACTCCATCATCCCGCTGCCGTGGCGCCCCGAAGTGGCGTGGGTCGCGGGCGAACCGTGGATGAATGGTGAGCCGCTCGCCCAGGCGCCGCGCGTCGTGCTGCGCAAGCTCAGCGAGAAGTACGCAAAGAAGAACATGAAGCTGATGGCCGGCGTAGAGCCTGAGTTCCATCTCATCAACGCCGACGGCACCGCCGTGTCCGACGCGCGCGACACGCAGGAAAAGCCCTGCTACGACCAGTCCGCCATCATGCGCCGCCTCGATGTCATCGGCGAAATCTGCCAGACGATGACCAAGCTCGGCTGGGGCCCCTATCAGAACGACCATGAAGACGCCAACGGCCAGTTCGAGATCAACTGGAACTTCAACGATGCGCTGACCACAGCGGACCAGGTCGCCTTCTTCAAGTTCATGGTGAAGTCCATCGCCGAAAAGCACGGCATGCGCGCCACCTTCATGCCGAAGCCCTTCATCAACCTCACTGGCAATGGCTGCCACGTGCATCTCTCCGTCTGGACGGATGACCGCAAGACCAACCTGTTCGAGGATGAGAAGGGCGAACTTGGCCTGTCCCAGCTCGGCTACCACTTCCTCGGGGGCCTGATGCAGCATGCCGCCGCGATGTGCGCCATCACCAACCCGACGGTGAACTCCTACAAGCGCATCAACGCGCCGCGCACCATCTCGGGTGCGACCTGGTCGCCCTCGTCCATCACCTATGGCGGCAACAACCGGACCCACATGGTCCGCATCCCCGATGGTGGCCGTGCGGAATACCGCCTGCCGGATTGCGCCGCGAACCCCTATCTGATGCTGGCCGCGATCCTTGCTGCGGGCATGCATGGCGTCGAGAACAAGGTCGACCCCGGCAAGCGTCTCGACATCGACATGTATGCGCAGGGCCACACCATCAAGGACGCCAAGAAGCTTCCGCTCAACATGCTGGACGCGCTCCGCGCCTTCGAGCAGGACAGTTACCTGCATGAGATGCTTGGCAAGGAAGTCTGCGAAGGCTACCTCAAGCTCAAGCACAATGAGTGGAACCAGTACTGCCGCCACCTCACCCAGTGGGAACGCGACAACACGCTGGACTGCTGAGCCAAGCGCAGTCGCTTCACACGATCATTATGCCCGGGCATGGCCCGGGCATTTTTGTTCTCGCCTCCATCCGTCATTCCGGCCGTCGCCGGCGCGACGAACGTGTCGTTAGCTGGGTTTCCGCTCCGATGCGGGTGTTACCCCGAAGGCCTCGCGGTAGGCGCGGCTGAAGTGGCTGGCGCTGGAAAAGCCGCAGCCCAATGCGATTTCGGTAATGGGAACCGCTGATTGCCGGAGCAGGTCGCGGGCCCGTCCGAGCCGGATGCTGCGATAGTGGCCGGCATAACTTACGCCGAGTTTTTCCGTAAACAGCCGGTCAAGCTGTCGGGTGGAGAGGCCGATGCGCCGCGCCGTCTCGCTTCGCTTCAGGGGTTCGCCCGGGTGGCTCTCCATCAGTTCGAGTGCCGCCGCCAGCCGTTCGTCATGAATGCCGAAACGCTCCGCGAGCGAGGCACGCTGCGAACTTTGCGCCGGGCGGATGTCGGTGTGCATGAACCAGTCGGAAACCTGACGGGCCAGTTCCGGCCCGTGCTGTTCGGCGATCAGTGCATGCATCATGTCGAGAGGGGCGGTGCCGCCCGCGCAGGTGAGCCTGTCGCGGTCGACAATGTAGATTGATCGGGTCAGCAGGATGTTGGGAAAGGCTTCCGCCACCACGGGCGCATGGCCCCAGTGCACCGTCATGTGATAGCCGTCCATGATGCCGGCCCTGGCGAGGATCACCGGCCCGCCTGAAACGCCGCCGATGCGCAGGCCTCGCGCGGCAAGGGTCTTCAGCCAGCGCAGTGTGGTGCGGTCGCGGAAGGCAGTTGGGGTGCCGCCGGCGCAGACGAGCAGCAGGTCGAGCGTGACGGAATCGCCCGCCTTTACCGGGCACGGAACAGTGGCCCCGCAGGACGCCTCGACGGTCGAAGGCCCGGGCGAGATATGAACCCAGCGGTAGAGTTCGCGCCCCGCCAGCAGGTTGGCCGCCCGCAATGGCTCGACCACCGATGCATAGGACATCAGGGCAAAGTCCGGGATGAGCAGAAGGCCGACGGTCTGGGGTGTCTCGCGCATGGCGCAAATATATCAGGAATTGGCTCTAATCTGCAAGACTGAACCTGCCGCGCTGACTAAAGTCCCGTTATCAAGTTCAGGACCAGCGCATGCGGTATAACGTATTCTCGCTTCTCAAGAACTCCTTCTCGGGCCACAAGAACTGGCAGCCCGC
>JBIIGF010000472.1:0-2683 GCA_044236665.1 Aestuariivirga sp.
CTCCGGCGAGAACACGATGCCGGGTTCACGGTAGAGATCGCCGCCCGAGAGCGTGAGGTGGCAGGTTCCGTTCTGCCAGAGCGTAGCCGCAAGCGGCATGGAATTGGTGTAGATGCGCACGTTCCGGCTGGCGAGGAGCATGGCGAAGAGATAGCAGGTTGAACCGCCGTGGATGATCAGGGCATCGCCTTCCCGTACCAATGCGGCCGCTTCATGGGCAATCGCCTTCTTGGCAGCGACTCCCAGCATCTGGTTTTCGGTGAAGGGCCGGGCCGCCACGCGGTCCAGCGGGCCGGTGGATTCAGCAGTGGCAATTCCCCCGAACACCTTGCGCACGGCGCCAGTGGCGGAGAGCTTGGCAATGTCGCGCCGAATCGTGGCGGGTGAGGCGTCGAGGACACCCTGCAGGTCACGGACCGACGCAAAGGGGCGGTCCTTCAGCAAGTCCAGCATCAGCTTGTGACGTTCAGTTTCCGTCATTTCGCATTCCACAACATGTGAGCAATTTCAATCATTTGTGCACTGCAAAAATCACCAAAAAGTCATCAACTAACTCACTTGACGCTTTTTAATCACAGATGTTTATTATTGCTCATCGCTTGTGGGCTGTAAACATGATCCACCGGCGTAGGATGGGAAGCGTGAGAGGCATGCGATCCGGAACGGCAGATGACATAGCGTCAAGTGACGGTACCCTGCCCGTGGAATTGCGTGGGGTGTCGAAGTCATTCGCCGGCATTACGGTGCTGAGCAAGGTGAGCTTCGACATGCGCCCGGGCGAAGTGCATGCACTGATGGGCGAAAATGGCGCTGGCAAGTCCACCCTCATCAAGGTCATGGCGGGGCTGCACCAACCGGATGAGGGCGAGATCCTCGTGAACGGACATCCGGTCCGGTTTTCATCGCCAAAGGACGCCCACGCGGCAGGCATCGCCACGGTGCATCAGGAACTGCTGCTGTTTCCCGAACTCACGGTGGCCGAGAACATCTTCCTCGGCCAGACGCCGAAGACAGCGCTTGGCACCATCGACTGGCAGACCATGCGGCGGCGGGCGCGCGAACTTCTCGACTCGCTCGACAGCCACGACCTCGACATCGACCAGAAGGTTTCCGCACTCTCCGTCGGCAACCGCCAGCGCATCGAGATTGCGCGCGCGCTTGCCCAGGATGCCCGCGTGCTGATCATGGATGAACCCACGGCGGCGCTGGCGGAGGCCGATGTGCAACGCCTGATGGCGATCGTGCGGAACCTTTGCGCGCGTGGCGTGGCGATTGTCTATGTCAGCCACCGCATGCCGGAAATCTTCGCCCTCGCCCACCGCGTGACGGTGCTGCGCGACGGCAAGCATGTGGCCACCAAACCCGTGTCCGAAGTCGATGAGGCGCAACTCGTCTCCATGATGGTGGGCCGCTCCATCGACAGGCTCTATCCGCCCAAGCAAGGCCAGGATGGTGATGTCATCCTCGAACTGCAGGATGTAGCCCACCGCCATGTTGTGCGCGGCATTTCGCTGAAACTGCGGCGCGGCGAAATTCTGGGGCTTGCCGGGCTTGTGGGGTCGGGCCGCACCGAAACAGCGCTGACCATCTTTGGCATCACGCCGGCAACCGCAGGCCGGATCCTGATCGATGGCAAGCCGGTAACGATCGAGAGCCCCGAAGCTGCGCGCGACCTCGGCATTGCCTATGTGCCGGAGGACCGCGGGCACCAGGGACTCATCCGTGTACAGACGATTGAAGACAACATCGCGCTTTCCAACCTGAAGCGGCTGACGCGTGGTTTCCTTGTGGATGCGGCGCGCGTGACAGCGGAAGCCAAGCAGGCCATCGCCCGCTTCGGCATCAGGGCGCGGGGACCGCAGCAGCCGGTGCGCCAGCTCTCGGGCGGGAACCAGCAGAAGGTGGTGCTGGGAAAATGGCTGGCCACCAACCCGCGGATCCTGATCATGGATGAGCCGACGCGCGGCATCGACGTCGGCGCCAAGGCCGAAATCCATCTGCTGATGCGCAAGCTGGCTGGCGAAGGCATGGCGATCCTGATGATTTCCAGCGAACTTCCGGAAGTGCTCGGCATGAGCGACCGCGTTCTGGTGATGAATGGCGGCCGGATCGTAGCCGCGTTCGGAAAGCCTGACGCAACGGCGGAAGCAGTCGGCACTGCCATGACCCGTACTTACAGCAAGGAGCAGGCGGCATGACAGCCCTCGCCGCCTCACCCGGACGCAGCAATCTTCAGCGCTTCCTGAGCGGCTATGGGCAGGAAATCGTGGTGCTGCTCTCCATCGTCGCACTGTTCGTGGTGGTAGGCGCCATCAACCCGCGCTTCCTCTCCAATACCAACATCAATTCGATCTTCGCCGGCAATGCCTATATCGCCATTGCCGCCATCGGCATGTCGATGATCATCATCGCGGGCCATATCGACGTGTCGGTCGGCGCGCTGATCGGTGTTATCGCCACCATTGCCGGCACGCTGGCCGTCAACGGCTATCCGATCTGGATGGCGTGGACAGTGCCGATCCTCTTTGCCGTCGTCGTCAACGCGGGCGTGGGGGCACTGGTTGCCTACACGCGGATCCCGTCGATCGTGGTGACGCTCGGCATGCTGTCGATCCTGAAAGGCGGCCTCATCAGCGCCACGGCAGGTGAATGGATCACCAATATGCCCGCCGAATTCATGATC
>JBIIGF010000471.1:0-2683 GCA_044236665.1 Aestuariivirga sp.
GGCCCAGCGCCCGGGCGACGTGGTCACCTCCATGTCGGGCCAGACCATCGCGGTGCTCAACACCGATGCCGAAGGCCGCCTCGTGCTGGCCGATGTGCTCTGGTATATCCAGGACCGTTTCAAGCCTCGCTTCATGATCGACCTCGCCACGCTGACGGGTGCCATTCTCGTGGCGCTCGGCAAGGAGCATGCCGGCCTGTTCTCCAACAATGACGAACTGGCCCAGCGCCTGTCCGATGTGGGGTATGCCACGGGCGAGAAGGTATGGCGCATGCCGCTGGCGCCCGAATATGACCGGATCATCGATCATGATGTGGCCGATGTGAAGAATACCGGCGGCCGTCACGCCGGCGCGATCACCGCCGCGCAGTTCCTGCAGCGCTTTGTCAACAATGTGCCCTGGGCCCATCTCGATGTGGCCGGTACGGCGATGGACGCGCCGCGCAACGCCATCAACCCCAGCTGGGGACCCGGCTGGGGCGTGCGCCTGCTCGACCGGCTGGTGAGCCGCTATTACGAAAGCTGAGGCCGCTCAGGCTGCCGCGACAGCGTCACCACGCGCCGGCGCGCAGCTTGCCCGCCGCCGCAGTTCCACCGGAAGGTAGGTTTCCGGGGCGATGTCCGGCTGGCCGCGGATCAAGCCGATGAGTTTCTCGGCGGCGCGCAGGCCGATCTCGGCGCGCGGCACATCAACCGTGCTGACGGCGGGAAAGGCGAATTGCCCGTCCGCCGTGTTGTCGGCCCCCACGAAGGAGATGTCGCCCGGCACGTGAATGCCACGGTCGCGGCACACGTCCATGGCGGCGCAGGCCATCGAGTCGCTGGCGCAGAACACCGCCGTGGGCGGCACGGCCAGCCCCAGAAGCTGCTTCATGGCATCCGCCGCGCCGTCCCGGCGGGAATGGCCGCATTTGATCAGATCATTGTCCACCGTCAGGCCGTTTCGTCCCATGGCCGAAACATATCCGGCCTGCCGTTCCGCTGCCGAAACGGAATTCGGCGGACCGGAGATATGGGCGATTCGGCGATGGCCCATGCTGGCAAGGTGGCGCACGGCAAGTTCGCCGATCATCTTGTCATCCACCCGCACGATGGGAACCGGCGGTTCGTAGATGGGGTCCAGCATCTGGACCACCGGAACGTCCGGCCGCCCGCCGGTCACCTGTTCCACGCCTGTGCCGCCATCCGCCACCAGCAACCCGTCAACCCGGCCGGCGGTCATCAGGTCGCCATAGGCCTCGCGGCCGCGTTCGGTCTTGGAGGTGAAGCCGACAATGATGGAATAGCCAGCCGCAAGGGCCGTCTCTTCAACGCTGCGCACCATGGCGGGGTAGAAGGGATTGTCGATGCAGGGAACCAGCAGGAGCAGCGTATTGGTGCGCTGGATGCGTAACGACCGGGCCACGAGGTTGATCTTGTAACCGCAGGAACTCGCCGCATCGCGCACCGCACGGCGCGTCCCGTCCGCCACAAGGTCCGGATTGCTGAGTGCCCGGGAAGCGGTCGCCACGGACACACCGGCCAGTTTCGCTACATCCGAAAGAGTCGGTCGCATGTGCCTCCACCCGTGTTCAATTTCACTAAAACTATGACACAACCCAAACGATTTAAATTGCCAAAAACGCTCCACAACTTATGGTGCCAATGAATCTCCGTTTCTGGCACCATCAATTGCCAGTCCGTCCGCGTCGCCCTTTAGGGGATCAGCCTTGCTCAGGGCTGGATAAGGGGCTGGAAATAAAGGAATTTTTCGGCCAGCTCCGATGGCGGGCCGGTGCGGCGCAAGACCATGCCCCCGCTGTGGTGGATTGCCACAGCGTGTGAACTTTTTTCAGCCGGCCTGCACGCAAAGGCGGCAGCTGCGGGTGTGGGCTGGCCTCAGCCCCTCAACCGCCGGGCATGCCAGGCGATGTGATCGGCCATGAAGCTTGAGATGAAGTAATAGGAGTGGTCATAGCCTTCCTGCATGCGCAGCGTCAGCGGAATGCCTGCCGCCGTGCAGGCCTCCGTCAGAAGCCACGGGCGAAGCCCGTCCTGCAGGAAGGAATCGGCGGTACCCTGGTCCACCAACAGTTCGGGCAGGCGCGCCCCGTCCTCGATCAGCGCCACCGCGTCATAAGCGCGCCAGGCTGTCTCGTCCGGGCCCAGATAGGCGGTGAAGGCCCCGCGCGACCATTCCGCCGTCATCGGGTGGGTGATCGGCGCGAAGGCGGAGCAACTCCGGTAACGGCCTTTCGTCTTCAGTGCTGCGATGAGTGCGCCATGCCCGCCCATCGAATGGCCGAACACCGACTGCCGCTCCATGTCCGCCATCGGGAAATGCGCCGCGATGACAGAGGGAAGCTCCGCCGTGATGTAGCTGTACATGCGGTAGTGCGAGGCCCAGGGCTGCTCCGTCGCATCGACATAGAAGCCCGCGCCACAGCCGAGCTTCCAGCTTTGCGGGTCATCCGGAACGTTATCGCCGCGCGGGCTGGTGTCCGGACAGATGATGATCACGCCATGCGCGGCGGCGGCCGCGCGGTACTCGCCCTTCTCCATGACATTGGCATGGCTGCAGGTGAGGCCGGAGAGATACCAGAGCACCGGCAGCTTCTGGCCCGGTGTGTGTTCCGGCACGAACACCGCGAAGGTCATCGGGCAGGCGCAGGCCTCCGAGGCGTGGGTGTAGACGCCCTGCGTG
>JBIIGF010000473.1:0-2680 GCA_044236665.1 Aestuariivirga sp.
ACATATCGCCGCGCTGTGCCTCGGCCCGTGCAATCTCCGCGCCCGTCAGCCGCAGGCCCTTCTCGATGTTCCAGATCACCTCTGGCTTCAGCAGGTCGCGGTGCTGCTCCAGAAGCGGTCGCATGTTGGCATAGGACAGCGCCCGCAGGGTCTGGGCGCATTCGCGCGTCTCGCGGAGGTCGGGATGGGCCTCCTCGACGATGACGCCCTCCGCCGCGAGCTTTCGCGCCGCCGCCATCACGAGTTCCGCCACCTCGGGATCAACGGGCGGCAGGCCCAGATCACGCGATACGGCAACGCGCTTTGGCTTCCATCCGGCACGTGCCGCCTTGAGATAGGACGTACCATCGGACGGCAGGGAGAGAGGATCGCCCGCCTCCTCGCCCACCATCGCGTCGAACAGCAGGGCCGTGTCCTCGACAGTGCGCGCCATCGGCCCTTCGACGCCCAGCGTCGAATCGATCTTTGCAAAGACACTGGCCGCCACCCGCCCCGGCGAGGGCCGCATGCCCACCACCCCGCAGAAGCTGGCAGGGTTGCGGAGCGAACCGCCGAGATCCGAGCCATGCGCCACCCAGGCCATGCCGGTGGCCAGCGCCACCGCCGCACCGCCCGATGAACCCGAGGAAGACAGGCTGGTGTTCCACGGGTTGCGCGTCACCCCGAACACCTCGTTGAAGGTTTGCGCGCCCGCGCCGAATTCCGGCGTGTTGGACATGGCATAGACGATGCCGCCATTGCCTTCGAGGTGGGTGACGAGAATGTCCGAGGTTTCGGCAACCCGGTCGCGGAAGATCGGCGAGCCTTGTGTGCAGCGCACACCGGCCACATCCGTCAGGTCCTTGATGGGCACCGGCAGGCCCGCCAGAACGCCCCGCGCCTCCACGGGTCTTTCCATCAGGTCTCTGGCCGCCTTGCGCGCACGGTCAAAACATCGTGTCGGCAGCGCATTGACCTTCCCGTCAACCTCGCCGACCCTCTGTTCCAGCGCGTCGAGGCAGTCGAGCGGGGTCACGTCGCCCCGCCGGAGAGCATCGACGATCTGGGTGGCGGTCTTGCGGATCAGGTCGGTCATGCAGGTTCCCCATCAAAAGCACGATTGAAATCCGTTTGCCGCCGCCCCGTCAACGGGCGTAAAAGCCGCCCAGTCATTCTTTTGGAGGAGAACGTCATGAACGCACCGGTCGCAGCCCCAGGCATGAACAAGCAATGGGTCGAACGCCGTGCCAAGGCCGTCTCCCGCGGCATCAGCGCGGGCGCTCCGGTCATTGCGGCACGCGCCGAAAACTCCGAGATCTGGGACATCGAAGGCAACCGCTATGTCGATTTCGGCGGCGGCATCGCGGTGGTCAACACCGGCCACCGCCATCCGCTGGTGATGAAGCGCGTCTATGAGCAGCTCGAGGCTTTCACCCATACCTGCGCCATGGTCATGCCCTACGCACCCTTCATCGAAGTGTGCGAGAAGCTCAATGCGGTCGCCCCCATCTCGGGCGAGAAGAAGTCCGCACTGGTGACGACGGGTGCCGAGGCGGTCGAGAACGCCGTCAAGTTCGCCCGCGCCTATACCGGCCGGTCGGACATCATCGCCTTCAACGGCGGCTTCCACGGCCGCACCCTGCTTGGCATGACGCTCACCGGCAAGGTGGTGCCCTACAAGACGAAGTTCGGCCCCATGGCGCCGGGCGTGTGGCATGTGCCCTTCCCCGTGGCCCACAAGGGCGTGACGGTGGATGACACGATGCATGCCATCGAATGGCTGTTCAAGGCGGATGTCGAGCCCTCGCGCGTCGCTGCCATCATCATCGAGCCCGTGCAGGGCGAAGGCGGCTTCTACATCGCGCCAAAGGAGCTGATGGTGAAGCTCCGGAAACTGTGCGATGACCATGGCATCCTGCTCATCGCCGATGAAATCCAGTCCGGTTTCGGCCGCACCGGCAAGTTCTTCGCCATGGAGCATTATGGCGTGGAGCCGGATCTGATGACGGCGGCAAAGTCCCTGGCCGGCGGCTTCCCGCTCGCCGCCGTGGTGGGCCGTGCCAAGATCATGGACGCGCCCGAGCCGGGCGGCATCGGCGGCACCTATGCCGGCAACCCGATTGCCTGCGCCGCGGCCCTTGGCGTGTTCGATGCCTTCGAGCAGGAAAAGCTGCTCGAGAAGGCGGAAGCCCAGGGCAAGATGATCATGGAGCGCATGAAGGCGATCAAGGCCAAGGGCAAGGGCATGCCGATCGGCGACATCCGCGGGCTGGGCGCCATGTGCGCCTTCGAACTCGTCACCCAGCATGGCGGCAACGAGCCCGATGCCGGCGGCGCCAAGGCGCTGGCCGCAAAGTGCCTGGAGCGCGGCCTGCTCATCCTCACCTGCGGCGTCTATGCCGATACGGTGCGCATGCTGACCCCCCTCACGGCGTCCGAAGCCGTGCTGACGGAAGGCCTCGACATTCTGGAAAGCGCCATCCTCGGCAACTGAGCCAGAACACCACCCCTCTCTTCATCGCCGGGCATGACCCGGCGATCTTTTTTTTCTGCTTCCCAATTCATGCCGTCATTCCGGCGCAGGCCGGACCCCAGCTTTCCCAACGCACCGCCGCCCATCCCACCTCTCATCATGCGCGGGCTTGACCCGCGCATCCTTTTCCCGGCGCATCAAAAAGGATCGCCGGATCAAGTCCGGCGA
>JBIIGF010000474.1:0-2677 GCA_044236665.1 Aestuariivirga sp.
TCTCATGCGCCATCGAGGCGAGAACGCTCATCGCCTCGGCGCGCTTTTCGCCGCCGCCATGCGGCATGTTCACGGCTTCATCCACCCCGAGCATCGCCTGGGCATGGTCGAGGGCTTCAAGACGGCGGCAGAGATGATCGAGTTCGGCGAAGGACATGGGCACTCCCCCTCAGCGCTTGGCCTTCTCCATGTAATCGACGAAGCGCTTGAACAGATAATGGCTGTCCTGCGGGCCGGGAGAGGCTTCCGGGTGGTGCTGCACCGAGAACACCGGCTTGCCCTCAAGCGCGATGCCGGCATTCGAACCGTCGAACAGGGAGACATGGGTTTCAACGACGCCAGCAGGGAGCGAGGCGCGGTCCACCGCGAAGCCGTGGTTCATCGACACGATCTCCACCTTGTTGGTGGTGAAGTCCTTCACCGGATGGTTGGCGCCATGGTGGCCCTGGTGCATCTTCACGGTCCTCGCACCCAGCGCGATGCCCAGCATCTGGTGGCCGAGGCAGATGCCGAACACGGGCTTGCCGGAGGCGACGAGCTTCCTGATTTCGGGAACCGCATATTCGCCGGTGGCGGCCGGATCACCCGGGCCATTGGAGAGGAACACGCCGTCCGGCTTCATGGCCAGAACATCTTCCGCCTTGGTGGTGGCGGGCACCACGGTGACATCGCAGCCAGCCGAGGTGAGGCAGCGCAGGATGTTGCGCTTCAGGCCATAGTCGATGGCCACGACCTTGTAGGGCGCGTCGCTGGCGTGCTCGTAGCCGGTCTTCCAGTCCCACAGCTTTTCATCCCAGGCCATGCGCTGGGTGAGGGAGACGTCCTTGGCCAGGTCAAGGCCGACAAGGCCCGGCCAGGCGGCGGCCATCTTCTTGAGCTTGGCGATATCGAATTTGCCCCTGGCGTTGTGGGCGATCACGCCGTTCGGCATGCCCTTCTCGCGGATGCGGGCCGTGAGCGCGCGTGTATCGATGCCCGAAAGGCCGATGATGTTGCGGGACTTCAGCCACTTGTCGAAATGCTTCGCGGAGCGGTAGTTGGCGGGCTCGGTGATCGGTTCCTTGACCACGCAGCCGACGACGCCCGCCGAAGCGGCGAGATTGGTCGTCTCGATGTCTTCGTCATTCGTGCCGACATTGCCGATGTGCGGGAACGTGAAGGTCACGATCTGCCCGGCATAGGAGGGGTCGGTCAGGACTTCCTGATATCCCGTCATCGCGGTGTTGAAGCAGACTTCACCCACCGCCTCGCCCTCGGCGCCCACGCCAAACCCCTCGATCACCGTGCCATCGGCCAGCACCAGAAGTGCTGTCACGCGGGGGGCTTCCCAGTCGCCGAACTGGGGGCGTGCGGGTTTCTTGGCCTTCACAGGCTTCTTGGCGGTCGGCATGGCAGACTCCCGGGGAATTTGAGGCTGGTTAAGGGAAGGGGGGCGGGCCGTCAAGGTTGCGGTGCAGCGATATCCGCCCTAGATGAGGGTCATCAGCAGAAATTTGACAAAGGATACCGAAAATGGCCCTGCGCGACGAGATTTCGGCGGCCCTCAAGGAGGCGATGAAGTCAGGCGACAAGAAGCGCCTCGGCACCATCCGCCTGATGCAGGCGGCGATCAAGGACAAGGACATCAACAGCCGCACCGAGGGGCATGAGTCGGCCCTCACACCCGATTCCGGCATCGTGGAGTTGTTCGCCAAGATGGTGAAGCAGCGCCAGGACTCGATTGCAGCCTATGAGCAGGGTAACCGCCCCGAACTCGCCCAGAACGAGCGTGACGAGATCGCCGTCATCCAGTCCTTCATGCCAAAGCAAATGAATGACGAGGAAGCCAAGGCGGCGGTGGCCGAGGTCATCAAGGCCGTGGGTGCCACCAGTGTGAAGGACATGGGCAAGGTGATGGCTGAACTGAAGGCCAAGTATGCCGGCCAGATGGACATGGGCAAGGCGGGCGGCATCGTGAAGGCGCTGCTCGGCTGACGATATGTTTTCCTCTCCCATTGCTCGGCAACGGGAGAGGAAAGAGCCTACCGCCCCGCGTCCACCGCGTCCGCCAGTTCGGCGAGGCTGGAGAAGTGGTAATCCGGAACTGCCACGTTCTGAACACTCGGCGTTGCTCCCGCACCCGGTTTGCCCCTGCGGCGTTCGATCCACACGGTGGGATAGCCCAGTTGCTTCGAGACGGCGATGTCGTGGTACTGGCTTTGTGCCACATGGATGATGTCGCTGTGGCCGAAGCCCTCCCTCGACAGGCGGCCGCGCGTGAAGGCGAAGACCTGCGGGTCTGGCTTGTTCCAGCCCACCATTTCCGCCGTCACGAGATCATCGAACGGCAGGTCCAGCGTGGTGGCAAAATGCGACAGCGCCCAATTGTCGGAGTTGGTCATGGCCACGAGGTAGAAGTGCGTCCGCAGGCGCTTCATCGCGGCGATCGAATCCGCGAAGGCGGGCCAGTGCGGGATGGACAGGCGGAAGCCCTCCGCGTCGGATACGCTGCCGGAAAGGCCCAGCACCTGCGCCATCTCGCGGTACATGGGCGCCATCATGGAAGGGAAGGGCAGGCGCGGCGTTTCATGGTGCTGGCGGTCTTCGGCCACCGCATAGGCTTCGAGAATGGCGCGGTCTGAGAGCGTCACCCCGGCGGCCCGTGCCTTGCCCTGGACATAATCGAGAATGCCCGCCT
>JBIIGF010000475.1:0-2668 GCA_044236665.1 Aestuariivirga sp.
AGTTGGGCGTCCCGCAGGTCGGTTCCCTGCGGCAGGCCGAGGCTCAGCGCCGAGGGTTGCGGCACCGGCGGCACCGGCGGCACGGCTGGCCTGTTTGCCACCTTCCAGATAATTGTGGCGACCAGTGTCAGGAACAGCAAGACGAGGATGACGCCCATGATATAGACCACGCGCAGCATGCGCTTGGCCGAGGGTGGCACCGCCATTGTGGCGGCGCCCTGCGGATTGGCTTCACTGGAATCGTTCATGTCACTGCCTTCAAACACTCTGGAAACCCACGCCACTGCCGCCGACAGGCTGGACAAGGCGCTGGCGCTTGCCTTTCCGGATGTCAGCCGGGCGCGGTTCCAGGCCCTTATCGCGGAAGGGGCGGTGTCTGTCGAGGGTTTGCCGGTGCGCGAGCCCAAGCACAAGGTGAAACCCGGTGATGTGCTGCGCGTTATCCTGCCGGAGGCCGCGCCCGCAGAGCCCCTGCCCGAGGCGATGGACCTGCCGATCGTCCATGAGGACAAGGACGTGATCGTCATTGACAAGCCAGCGGGCCTTGTGGTGCACCCGGGTGCCGGTAATGAAACGGGAACGCTGGTCAATGCCCTGATCGCCCATTGCGGCGAAAGCCTGTCTGGCATCGGCGGGGTAAGACGCCCCGGCATCGTGCACCGCATCGACAAGGACACCAGTGGCCTTCTGGTGGTGGCCAAGAACGACCGCGCCCACCACGGCCTTTCGGAACAATTCGCCGCCCATGGCCGCGATGGGCGGCTGGAGCGGAGCTACCTCGCCCTCGTCTGGGGTGTGCCGGAACGGCGGGTGGGAACCATCGACGCCGCCATCGACCGCAGCACCGCCAACCGCCAGAAAATGGCTGTCTCGCGCGGCGCCAATGCCCGCCAGGCGATCACCCATTACGAAGTGCTCGAAAGCCTCGGGAAGCCCCCGGTGGCCAGCCTCATCCGCTGCCAGCTCGAAACCGGGCGGACCCACCAGATCCGCGTCCATATGGCCCATGTCGGCCACCCGCTGCTGGGAGACAATGTCTATGGCGCGGGCTTCCGCACCTCCGCCCGGAAACTTGATCCGGCTGCGCAGGTAGCGCTTAACCAATTGAACCGTCAGGCCCTTCACGCAACCTCACTGGGTTTCGACCACCCGGTGACAGGCCAGTCCCTGCGGTTCGAGAGCCCCGCACCAGACGATTTCGCCAGATTGCTTGACGCACTGCGCTTGAACGTCACGGAAGCGTGATTATCTGTAACCGATCCAGTGTCTTATTTTCTGCGTAATTGGTAGGTAGAGACCAGGCTCAGACAGGAAAGGTATTGACCATGGCAAAGACCACATCCCTTCCCGCAATCGCCTCGGGCGAGGCCGGCCTGCAGCGCTATATGCAGGAAATCCGCCAGTTCCCCATGCTGCAGCCGGACGAGGAATACATGCTCGCCAAGCGCTGGAAGGAGCATGGCGACGCGCAGGCCGCTCAAAAACTCATCACCAGCCATCTACGCCTCGTGGCCAAGATCGCCATGGGCTACCGCGGCTATGGCCTGCCGATCGGCGAGGTCATTTCCGAGGGCAATGTCGGCCTCATGCAGGCCGTGAAGAAGTTCGAGCCCGACAAGGGCTTCCGCCTCGCCACTTATGCCATGTGGTGGATCAAGGCCTCGATTCAAGAGTTTGTTCTGCGGTCGTGGTCGCTCGTGAAGATGGGCACCACCGCCAACCAGAAGAAGCTGTTCTTCAACCTGCGCAAGGTGAAGAGCCAGATCGAGGCGCTGGAGGACGGCGACCTCCGCCCCGACCAGGTGAAGTTGATCGCCAAGAAGCTTGGCGTGACCGAGGAAGACGTGGTGTCGATGAACCGCCGCCTCGGCGGCGATACCTCGCTCAACGCCCACATGCGTGATGACAGCGAAGGCGAATGGCAGGACTGGCTGGTGGACGAGTCCGACAACCAGGAAGAAATGCTTGCCCAGTCGGAAGAGCAGCAGATGCGCCATGGCCTTCTGGTGGAGGCGATGGAAAAACTCACCGACCGCGAGCGCCGCGTGTTCGAAGCCCGCCGCCTGCAGGATGAACCGGCAACGCTCGAGGACCTGAGCCAGGAATTCGGTGTCTCGCGCGAGCGCATCCGCCAGATCGAAGTGCGCGCCTTCGACAAGGTGCAGAAGGCAGTGAAGAACGCCTCCCAGCGCCTGCTCGCGCCCAAGACCCTGCCAGCGCCCAGCGCCGGCTGAGCAGCGCGCATCATCCTCCGATCGTCCCTCTCTCCTGGCGCGGGCTCCGGCCCGCGCTTTTTTTCGCGGTGCAGACGGGGAACAGGCTGGCCAAGCCTTCCTACTGGAACAGGCCCTTCTTGCGCGGTGTGGCGAAATAGATCTGCACGGCCCAGATCTTGCCGTCCCGCTCGATCACGCCTGTCGAGACAAACTGGAAACTGCGGTTCACCATCACCTTGCGGTGCACCTTGCTTTTCACCCATTGCTGGAACAGTGCCGCGGCCTTGGCATCATCCACCGGGGTGTCCTGTGTGTCTTTCGCGGCGATCTCGCCGATCGAGGGATATTTGGTCACATCGCCCACGAAGGCAGACATGCGGCCCTGAAAGCTCTGCCCGGTCGACGCATTGTGCCCCATGAAGCCATTGAGCATCATGTCGGCTGCATGGGCG
>JBIIGF010000025.1:0-9960 GCA_044236665.1 Aestuariivirga sp.
TCATCGATATTGTTCCGGGGCCGGATTTTCCGACGGGCGGCCTGATCCTCGGGCGGATGGGCATCAAGTCCGCCGCGCACACCGGGCGCGGTTCGGTTGTCATGCGGGCCCGTGTCCACACCGAGGAGATCCGCAAGGAGCGCGAGGCACTGATCGTCTCCGAAATTCCCTATCAGGTGAACAAGTCGGTGATGATCGAGCGCATCGCGGACCTGGTGCGGGAGAAGAAGCTCGAAGGCATTTCCGACATCCGCGACGAATCCGACCGGGACGGCATGCGCGTCGTCATCGAACTGAAGCGCGACGCGATGGCGGAAATCGTGCTGAACCAGCTTTACCGCTACACGCCGCTGCAATCGACCTTCGGCATCAACAATGTCTGCCTCACCGGCGGCCGCCCGGAACTCTTGAACCTGAAGGACCTGCTGCAGGCCTTCATCAGCTTCCGCGAGGAGGTCGTCACCCGGCGCACCAAGTTCCTGCTCAACAAGGCGCGCGACCGCGCCCATGTGTTGGTGGGCCTGGCCATTGCGGTGGCCAACATCGATGAGGTGATCGCGCTCATCCGCCGCTCCAAGGATGCGGGCGAAGCGCGCGAGGCCCTCATGGCGCGCGATTGGCCAGCCAAGGACATGGCGCCACTCATCGCGCTCATCGCCGACCCGCGCCACGGGCTGACGCCCGATGGAACCTATCGTCTCTCCGAGGAACAGGCCCGCGCCATTCTGGACCTGCGCCTGCAGCGCCTCACGGCTCTGGGCCGGGACGAAATCGCCGAGGAACTGCAGAAACTCGCCACAGAGATCGCCGACTATCTTGAGATCCTCCGCTCGCGTGCGCGGGTGCTCGGCATCATCAAGGATGAACTGACCTCCATCAAGGACGAGTTCGCGACCCCGCGCCGCACCGAGATCGTCGAGAACGAGGGCGAGGTCGAGGACGAGGACCTTATCCAGCGCGAGGACATGGTGGTGACCGTGAGCCATGCGGGCTATGTGAAGCGGGTCCCGCTTTCCACCTACCGGGCGCAGCGGCGCGGTGGCAAGGGCCGGTCCGGCATGGGGACGAAGGACGAGGATTTCGTCACCAAGCTGTTTGTGGCCAGCACCCATACGCCCATCCTGTTCTTCTCCTCCGCAGGCATGGTCTACCGCATGAAGGTGTGGAAGCTGCCGGTTGGCAATCCGCAGTCACGGGGCAAGGCGCTGATCAACCTGCTGCCGCTGGAGAAGGACGAGCGCATCACCACGATCCTTCCGATGCCGGAGGACGCCGCCAGCGCGGCAGGCCAGCAGCTTCTGTTCGCCACGCGCTCCGGCACGGTGCGGCGCAACGAGATTTCGGACTTCGAGCAGATCAACCGGGCGGGCAAGATCGCCATGAAGCTCGATGAGGGCGACATGATCGCTGGTGTCGAAATCTGCACCGAGGCCGATGATGTGCTGTTGACGACGGCGCAGGGCCAGTGCATCCGCTTCCCCGTCACTGAGGTGCGCGTGTTCAAGGGCCGCGACTCGACCGGCGTGCGCGGCATCCGGCTGGAGGAGGGGGATCACCTCATCTCCATGACGGTGCTGCGCCACATGGAGGCCAGTTCGGAGGAGCGCGCCGCCTTCCTCAAGATGTCGCGCGCCATGGCGGGCGAGGAGGTAGACGCCGTTGCTGCCGCTGGCGATGAGGAGGCGACGGCCGACGCTACCATCAGCCAGGAACGCTACATCGAGATGGGCGCTGCCGAGCAGACCATCCTGACCATCTCCGCCAATGGCTATGGCAAGCGGACGTCCTCCTACGAATATCGCATCACGGGGCGCGGCGGCAAAGGCATCGTCGCCATGGCGGTCAATGACCGCAACGGCCCGCTGGTGGCGAGCTTCCCCGTCGAGAACGAGGACCAGATCATGCTGGTGACCGATGGTGGGCAGTTGATCCGCACGCCGGTCCACGGCATCCGCAAGGCGGGCCGCTCCACACAGGGTGTGATCGTGATCAACGCCGCTGATGACGAGCACGTCGTGTCGGTCGAGCGCATTACGGAGGAAGACGCGGAGCCGGACGAGGTCTGACGTCACCCGCTCGGTTCCGCCGTTGTGGGGCTTGCCTGCGGGGACCGGTCTGTGGCTAGCTTGGCCTTCGCAGGAGATTGTCCGATGACGCCTGAATCCTATTTGGCCTTCTGTGCCGCAGCGGCGGCCCTCGCTTTCGTGCCGGGGCCAACGGTGACGGTTATCATCGCCAACAGCCTGCGCCATGGCGCGCGCGCCGGGCTTATGAATGTGGCGGGCACACAGGCCGGTTTCGTTATCTGGCTCGCCATTGCGGCGCTGGGGCTTGGCGCCGCCATCCAGTTCATGGGGCTGTGGTTCGATGTGCTGCGCTATGCTGGTGCGGCTTATCTGGTGTGGCTGGCGATCAAGCTCTTCCGTTCCAATGGCGATCTCGCGGTGGCAGTTGACAGGGCGCGGCCGAATGGCAGCTTTTTCCTCCAGGGTTTCATCGTCATCATTT
Organism: Aestuariivirga sp.; assembly: GCA_044236665.1. Classification (GTDB taxonomy): domain Bacteria; phylum Pseudomonadota; class Alphaproteobacteria; order Rhizobiales; family Aestuariivirgaceae; genus Aestuariivirga. Next base: position 2,509 of record JBIIGF010000025.1, read on the forward strand.
CCAATCCGAAGATGCTGGTGCTGTTCGGTGCCATGATCCCGCCCTTCATTGATCCCGTGGCCGATCCGATGCGGCAGATCCTCATGCTGGGGGTAACCTTCATGGCAATCGCGGGCGTGGGTGATGTCGCCTATGCGCTGATGGCGGGTAAGGCTGGCGCATTCCTGTCCCGCTCGCGCATCCGTGCGCTGGAACTCACCAGCGGCGTCTTCCTGATGGGTGGCGGTATCTGGATGGCATTGAGAGGGCGCTGACATGGCACGCACCGGCTTCTACCCTGGCTCCTTCGACCCCGTGACCTACGGCCACCTCGATATCATCGCCCGTGCGGCGCGGTTGGTCGACAGGCTGGTGCTGGGGGTGGGCGTTCATCACGGCAAGCAGGCGCTGATCGCCGCGGACGCCCGCATCGCGCTTCTGGAAAGCGTGACGCGCCCCATCGGCGAGCATGCCGGGGTGAAGATCAGCGTCGTCACCTTTGATGGGCTGGCCGTCGATGCGGCGCGGATTTCCCACGCCGGGCTCATCATCCGCGGCCTGCGCGATGCCTCCGATTTCGATTACGAGGTGCAGATGGGCCAGATGAATGCGGCACTCGCCCCAGATATCGAGACGGTGTTCCTCGCGGCTTCGCCCGCGACCCGCATGATCGCGTCATCGCTGGTGAAGCAGATCGCCCGCATGGGCGGCGATGTCACGGCCTTCCTGCCTCCCGAAGCCCAGGACGTAATGGCCCGGGCGCTCGCCAAGCCATCACATTGACATTTTCCCCGGCTCCGGTCAGGAACCTGTCCGAACAACAACGGAGTTAGCATGTTCAGGAAATTGGCCCTGGCCGCCGTGGCGGCCGGACTTCTCGCAAGCCCGGCGCTGGCCGCCGAAAAGATCAAGGTGGAAACCAGCAAGGGCTGCTCCTTCGAGATCACCCTCCGCCCGGACCTCGCCCCGGCCCATGTCGCCCAGATCACCAAGCTGGCGAAGGAGGGCTTCTATGACGGCATCGTGTTCCACCGCGTGATCGACGGCTTCATGGCCCAGACGGGTGACCCGACGGGCTCCGGCATGGGCAGTTCCAAGGAACCGGACCTGAAAGCCGAATTCACCGCCGAACCCTATAAGCGCGGCACCGTGGGCATGGCCCGCTCGGCAGACCCGAACTCCGGCAACAGCCAGTTCTTCATCATGTTCGCCGATGGCGACTTCCTCAACGGCCAGTACACGGTATGGGGCAAGGTTGATGAAGCTGGCATGGCTTGCGTCGACAAGATCGAGCGCGGCGAACCGCCGGCAAACCCGGACAAGATGGTAAAGGTAACGGTGGAATAATGGCTGATCTCGAGAATACGCTCTACTTGGACGTGGCGAATGCCAATGGCGAGGCCAAGGGCCGCGTCACCATTGCGTTGCGCCCCGACCTGGCGCCCAATCACGTGGCGCGCATCAAGGAACTGGCCCGCGAAGGCGCCTATGATGGCGTGGTATTCCACCGCGTGATTGATGGCTTCATGGCGCAGGGCGGCGACGTGGAGTTCGGCAACACCTCATCGCCGGGCTTCAATCCGGGCCGTGCCGGCATGGGCGGCTCTAAGAAGCCGAACCTGAAGCAGGAGTTCTCGGCCGAGCCGCACCTGCGCGGCGTCTGCTCGATGGCGCGGTCGCAGAACCCGGATTCGGCCAACAGCCAGTTCTTCATCTGCTTTGGCGACGCCAGCTTCCTCGACCGCCAGTATACGGTGTGGGGCAAGGTGACCGACGGTATGGAGATCGTGGATGGCATCAAGCGCGGCGAACCCGTGCGTGAGCCGGACAGGATCGCCAGGCTGCAGGTTGCGGCCGACGCAAAGTAATCTCGGGAGAGGCGGCGCTGCGCCGCCTCTTTTCAATCGTCACCCCGGTGCTATCCGGGGTCCAGCTTTGCTGGCCAGAAGCGGGATGCCAGCTTTCGCTGGCCTGACGGGCGTAAACTCCCCAAGGCCCTTTCCATGCGCGTTTCCGATTTCGATTTCGACCTTCCGCCAGAGCAGATCGCACTCCGGCCCGCCGAGCCGCGCGATAGTTCCCGATTGCTGGTGGTGAAGCCCGGTTCGCTGGATGACCGTATCTTCCGGGAGCTGCCGGACCTGCTTAAGGCGGGGGACGTGCTGGTGTTCAATAACACGCGCGTCATTCCTGCGTCGCTGGCGGGCCATCGCATCGGGCGGGGCGGCACGACGCCGAAGATTTCGGTCCTGCTTCACCTGCGGCTGGATGCCAGCCGGTGGAAGGCTTTCGCCAAGCCCGCCAAGAAACTGGAGGCCGGCGACCGGGTGCGCTTTGGCGCTGGGGGCAAGGTCTGCCTGCTCGGCATGCTGGACGCCACGGTGGAAGAAAAGGGCGAGGCGGGTGAGATCACGCTGGCCTTTGATGTCTCCGGCCCGGCACTCGACGAGGCCATCGCCGCCGTCGGAGAAATGCCACTTCCCCCCTACATCGCCGGCAAGCGCGGGACGGATGCGCGCGACAAGTCCGACTACCAGACGATCTATGCCGAGAAAGAGGGGGCGGTTGCCGCCCCAACGGCCGGGCTACACTTCACGCCGGATGTGATGAAGCGTCTGCAAGAAAATGGAATCGCACAGGAATTTGTGACGCTTCACGTTGGCGCCGGTACGTTTCTGCCGGTCAAGGCGGAGGACACGAAGGACCACAGGATGCACGCCGAATGGGGGGAGGTTACAGCCGCCACCTGCGAACGTCTCCAGGCGGCACGGGCCCGGGGCGGGCGTATCGTGGCGGTCGGCACCACCTCCCTGCGGCTACTCGAAAGCTCCGGCCTCGAGCCGTTCTCCGGCACGACCGAGATCTTCATCACGCCCGGATACCAGTTCCGTGCCACCGACCTTTTGATCACCAATTTCCATCTGCCCAAGTCGACGCTGTTCATGCTTGTTTCGGCCTTCGCAGGTCTCGAGCGCATGCGCGGGGCTTATGCCCACGCCATTGCCAATGGTTATCGCTTCTATTCCTATGGTGACTCGAGCCTGCTATTCCCCGCGCCATGACACAGGCAGAGACACCACAATTCGGTTTTACCCTCCATGGCACAGACGGCCAGGCCCGTCTTGGTACCGTGCACACGCTGCATGGCGACATCCGCACCCCGGCCTTCATGCCGGTTGGAACGGTGGGCACAGTGAAGGGTCTCTATCTCGACCAGGTGGAGGGCACCGGGGCCGACATCATCCTCGGCAACACCTATCACCTCATGCTCCGTCCGGGGGCGGAGGAGGTGGCGGCGCTCGGCGGGCTTCACAATTTCATCGGCTGGAAGCGCCCGATCCTGACTGACTCCGGCGGCTTCCAGATCATGTCACTTTCGAAGATCCGCAAGATCACCGAGCAGGGCGCGATGTTCCAGTCCCACATCGACGGGCGGAGATATGAACTCTCGCCCGAGCGCGCCATGGAGATCCAGCGGCTTCTGGGCTCCGACATCCAGATGCAACTCGATCAATGCATCGAATATCCGCACACCGAAAAGGATGCGGAGAAGGCCATGCATCTGTCGCTGCGCTGGGCGGAACGCTCGCGCATCGCCTTCGGCAGTCAGCCGGGGCGCGGCAATTTCGGCATCGTGCAGGGCGGCATCAACCCGCGTCTGCGCCGGGAAAGTGCCGAGGGTCTGAAGGCGATCGGTTTCGAGGGCTATGCCATCGGCGGGCTGGCGGTGGGCGAAGGCCATGCGCTGATGCTGCAGGCGATCGAGCACACCGAACCCCATCTGCCCCAGGACCGGCCCCGCTACCTGATGGGCGTCGGCACGCCAGAGGACATCCTCGAATCCGTGGCGCGCGGCGTTGACATGTTCGACTGCGTACTACCCACAAGGTCGGGCCGGCACGGCCAGGCCTTCACCCGCTTCGGCAAGATCAATCTTCGCAACGCGAAGCACGCCCGTGATCCGCGCCCGCTCGATGCGGAGCATCCATGCCCGGCGCTGTCCAAGTATTCGCGCGCCTATCTTCACCACCTGATCCGCTCGGGCGAGTTGCTTGGCATGATGCTGCTCTCCTGGGCCAACATCGCCTATTATCAGACGATGATGCAGGGCATCCGCGCCGCCATTGCGGAAGGCCGTTTCGAGGAATTCCGTCTCTCGACGAAGGAAGGCTGGACGCGCGGCGATATCGCTGCATAATCGCGTCCAATTGGGAGGAAACAGACATGCACTTGTCCGATGAGGTGATCATTCCGGTGCCGCGCCAGAAGGTGTGGGAGGCGCTGAACGACCCCGAAATCCTGCGGCAGGCCATTCCGGGCTGCGAGGAAATCACCAAGCATTCCGACACCGAGATGGAAGCAAAGGTGACGGTGAAGATGGGGCCGGTGAAGGCCTCTTTCAAAGGTGCCGTGACGCTCTCCGACCTCGATCCGCCGAATGGCTACCGGATTTCCGGCACCGGCAAGTCCATGATGGGGGGCGCTACCGGTGGCGCCAATGTGCGCCTTGAGGAGGTGCCGGAGGGCACCAAGCTCATCTATGAGGTGGATGCCCAGGTCACTGGCAAGATCGCAAGCCTGGCGCAGCGCTTCATCGAACCGACCGCGCGCCAGCTTTCAGCACAGTTCTTCGAATCCTTTGCCAAGCTGGCAGCGGGCGAGCAGGCCTGACAAGCGGCAGCTCGTTGGTGTGTTCCGGTCAGCGCAATAGGGTGCGCGCTGGCAGCCGTGGAGTGGGGGTGACATGTCCAGCCTGTTGATCAAGTCGCCGCTGGCGGTGCTTGGAAGCAATTGCGATGCAATCGTCATCCGCGAAGGCCGCATCACGCAATTGCTGGCAAGGGGCGAGGCGCCAAGCCAGCCGGTCGATGAAGTGTTCGACGCTTCCCGCCATGTCGTGCTGCCGGGATTGGTCAACACGCACCACCATTTCTACCAGACGCTGACGCGCGCCCACCCGCAGGCGATCAACAAGAAGCTGTTCGACTGGCTGAAGGCGCTCTATCCGGTCTGGTCGCGGCTGACACCCGAAGCGGTGGCGATTTCGAGCCGGCTTGCGCTGACCGAACTCCTGATGTCGGGCGTCACCACCACCTCCGACCATCATTATCTCTTTCCCGCCGATCTCGAAGACGCGATGGACATTCAGGTCGCTGAGGCGCGGCGCCTCGGCATGCGCATGACCGTGACGCGCGGCTCCATGAACCTGTCCGAAAAGGATGGGGGGCTGCCGCCGGATTCGGTTGTTCAGGACGAGGACGACATTCTCGCTGACTGCGAACGCGTGATCGGCCGCTACCATGAGCGGGGCGCGGGCGCGATGATCCAGATCGCGCTCGCGCCGTGCTCGCCCTTCAGCGTCACCAAGTCACTGATGTGTGCCTGTGGCGCGCTGGCTGAGAGGCATGACTGCCGCCTGCACACGCATCTGGCGGAAACCCATGACGAGGATGCCTTCTGTCATGCCACATTCGGCATGGGGCCTGTCGATTACCTTGAGGATGTGGGTTGGCTCAATTCCCGCACCTGGCTGGCGCATGGCATCCATTTCTCCGACAGCGATGTGCAGCGGCTTGGCCGGCATGGCGTGGGCGTATGCCATTGCCCGACCTCCAACATGGTGCTGGCCTCCGGCCAATGCCGTACGCGGGAACTTGAGGCAGCAGGCTCACCGGTGGGACTGGGAGTTGATGGCTCGGCCTCGAACGATTCTTCAAACCTCATGGAGGGCGTGCGCCACGCGTTGATGATCAACCGCCTCACCTATGACGCGACGGTCACCCACCTCGATGCTTTTCGCTGGGCCACCAAGGGTTCCGCCGCCTGCCTTGGTCGTGACGACATCGGTGAGATCGCGGTCGGCAAGCAGGCTGATCTTGCCTTGTTCACCCTCGATGAGTTGCGCTTCTCCGGCGCGGGCGACCCGCTGGCCGCACTGGTACTGTGCGGTGCGCACCGCGCCGACCGGGTGATGGTGGCCGGCCAGTGGCGGGTGATCGATGGCATGCCGGTCGGCATCGACATCGCAGAACTGCGCGCCGCCCATGGCGCGATGGCCCGCCGTTTCCTCTGACAGCAAGGACTGGATGATGGATCTCGCCGCCGAATACAACAACCGGGCGCTGGTGCCGGACCATCCGGCGCATATCGCCCGCTGGGCTGCGGAGGCCAGGGCCTACCGGGAGAAGTCCGAGGCTGAACTGGACCTTGCCTATGGCGCGAGACCGCGCAACCGCGTGGATGTCTTTCACGGCAAGGCCCACAGCAGCGCGGGGCCGGTGGTGCTCTTCATTCACGGCGGCTACTGGCGAAGCCTCGACAAATCCTATTTCAGCCATGTCGCGGGGCCGGCCAATGCGCAGGGGCTTGATGTGGCCGTGGCGGGCTACACGCTATGCCCGGAGGTGACGATCAGCGATATCATCGCGGAACTGCGCCAGTGCTGCCTCTATCTGTCGCAGCGCTATGGGCGGCGGATCGTGGTGACGGGTCATTCGGCGGGCGGCCACCTTGCGGCCTGTATGGCGGCAACCGACTGGGCGCTGTTGGGTGCAAGACCCGATCTCATTCAGGCGGGTCTTTCGATCAGCGGTCTCTTCGACCTGCGGCCGCTGATGGCCACACCGATGAATGAAGACCTCCGCCTCTCAGCGGTTGAAGCCATGACCGCGAGCCCGCTGTTCTGGCCGGTCCCAGTCCCGGTCCCATTCGATAGTTGGGTGGGCGGCAAGGAGAGCTTCGAGTTCCTGCGTCAGGCCCGGTCATTGCCCGCCGCGTGGCAAGGTCTGGGAGCAACGAGCGCTTACGTTGTGGCGGAGGGAGAAGATCACTTCACCATCGGTGATCTTTTGAGCAGGCCCAGCCACCCGATGACGCAGCGGCTGATGGAACTCTCGGGCCACTGACAGCGGCATTGTGCGGCGCACGACAGCGCTCGCGGCTGGCATAGGCGTGGAACTGCGGTGTTTTCCACGTGTTATGCCTGGCACTGAGCGCCACCGTGCCACAGGCCAAGGGGGGAGTGCCCGAATTTAGCCGCGAATACCCCCTCCACTTTCCGGCTGAAGCGCCTATATAATTGGTTCCATGCCGAAGCAGCCGACGCACAGAGACGAGAACCAGACAGGGGTCATCACCCGCACCGAAGCGAAGACCAAGAAGCCTTCGCTCTACAAGGTGCTTTTGCTCAATGACGATTACACGCCGATGGAATTCGTCGTGCATGTGCTTGAGCGGTTCTTCGGCAAGGGACGCGAAGAGGCGACCCGCATCATGCTGCACGTTCACCAGAAGGGCGTCGGTGTTTGCGGGGTTTACACATTCGAAGTGGCGGAAACGAAGGTCACTCAGGTGATGGACTTCGCCCGCAACAACCAGCATCCCCTCCAGTGCACGATGGAAAAGGAATAGGCCAATGCCGACATTCTCCCGCAGTCTCGAAAAGGCGCTGCACCGCGCCCTCGCACTGGCCAA
>JBIIGF010000517.1:0-2663 GCA_044236665.1 Aestuariivirga sp.
CCGCAAGACCGCAATCACTGCCCTTGCCGTCCAAGAGACCCAAGCCGGAGATAGATTGCGTGCCGCGGCCAATCCCATCGGCAGCGACAAGAACACGCCCACAAAGGTTGCAAGAATGGCAATCTGTATGCTCTCGATCATCCCGTCCCTGATCAGTTCGAGCTTATCAGGCTGCAGATTGGGCGGGAACATGCGATCGAAGAGACGCGCTGCATTGGTCATTCCGCGCGCAATTCGAGCGCCGTCTATATCCAGCGTGCTGATAGCATAGACGGTATAAACTGCCAGACCGATCCAGACGAAACGCTTCGTCCAATCAGGCGGAAAGGCGACACGGGCAAGCGTAGATGCGCTCATTGCCAATCCTCGCCGCCGTAGATTTCAGCGAGATGATGAGCACCAAGTCCCTCGGGTGGCCCATCATATACCACCACGCCTCCTGTCATTCCGATGACGCGTTGTGCAAAACGCTTAGCGAGTTCGACATTGTGGATATTGACAACGATCGGAATCCCACGACGCGCGGATAATTCAGCCATCAACTCCATAATCTCTACTGAGGTTTTTGGATCGAGAGACGATGTAGGCTCATCGGCCAGGACCAGACCAGGATCTTGCATGATGGCACGGGCTATTCCGACACGCTGACGCTGGCCTCCGGAGAGTTTGTCGGCGCGGCGCGTTGCAAAATCCGCGCCCAGTCCAACGGCGTCCAGCAATTCAAATGCACGCGCAATATCAGCTTCAGGAAATTTGCGCATGAAAGCACGCCAGACTGGGATATATCCGAGCCGCCCTGAAAGAATATTCTCCATCACGGAGAGGCGCTCGACAAGATTATACTCTTGGAACACCATGCCGATGCGTCGGCGGATATGGCGCAGTCCACTGCCTTGTACTTTCGCAATGTCTTGGCCCTCGAACCAGATTTCGCCTGATGTCGGATCGACGAGCCGATTGATGCAGCGGATCAGTGTCGATTTTCCCGTACCAGACGGTCCGATAATGGCCGTCAAACCTTCGGCACCAATATCCAAATTGATGTCCTTCAGGACTGGCATTCCAGCGCGATATTCCTTGCGGAGATGGCGGATGCTCAGCACCGGAGCAGTGGCAAGCGATTGCGGGGCCGAGCGTGTCATTTCCAAGAGCCTATTGAAACGAATTACGACTTGAGGATCACGGCTTGGCAGGCGTCGGAGGTTGCGTGCCCTTGGCTGCTGCTTCAGCCGCCTTCTTCGCTTCCGCCTCAGCCTCTCGCTTTGTTTGCGCTTCGTAAGCCGTTTTATTGTAGGGAGTGCCAGATTTTTCTGCGACATCGCGGATCGGTCGCCACGTGTCCTTATAGGTCATCGGCAGGAAACGGTCTTCGCCTTTGTATTCATTTTTCAGCGCGTCGTTCCATTTATAGTCATAGAAGCATTGCGCAATTTTTTTGGCGAGTTCTGGCTTTAAATCGTGCGGCAGCGACCATGACGAGGTCGGGAAGGTTTCGCTTTCCCAAATCACACGCAGCTGGTCACCCTTCACTGCCCCACGAGCGACCATACGATCGTAAACATCCGATGCGACGGGCGCCATGTCATAGTCGCCCGCTGCCAATCCCAACACGGATTTATCGTGCCCGCCCGACATGAGAACTTTGTAATCCGCGTCAGGCTTCAAACCTTGGTCCGGGAAGAAGACGCGCGGTGCAAGATTGCCGGAATTGGATGAAGGCGCGGTGTGGGCCACCTTCTTGCCTTTGAGATCGGTGAGCTTTTGATAAGGGCTCTCGGACTTCACAAGCGCGATTAGCTTATAGCCTGATACACCCTTTTCAGAACCGATCACGGCGAATGGTACGGCTCCAGCGAGGTTAACGGCAAAGCCGACAACACCCGTAGCGAACCCTGAAATATGCAGGCGGCCGGAACGCATCGCTTCGATCTGCGCTGCATTGTTCTGAACTGGAAAGAAGACGATCCGCTTGCCCGTACAAGGGCCGAGATAGTCCATGAAAGGCTGCCAAACTACCTGATAAACTGCAGGATTTTCGACCGGAGAGTAGGCAAAAACGAGTGCCGACGGATCTTTCAATTTCGATGGATCCGTCGGCGCGTCAGCGACAAGATCATTGTTCGCGTCACAATATTGCGTATCGAGCTGGCCGCGATTGGGACAAGCGTCCTGCGCGTGAGCAAGACCTGCCGTCGTCACCAGCGTAAGAGCAATGAGAGAAGCGCGAACCATGGCTTACCTTCTTGCGGTTCAGGGTTTGGCAGGAGCCGTGGGTGCAGGCGCGGCTGGCGCGGGGGCAGCTGCAGGCTGGCTCTGCTGCTTTTTCGCAAGCGCTTCTGCTTCGCGCTTGGCTTCAGCCTCATAGGCGGCCTTGTTGTAGGGCGTACCCGACTTTTCAGCCACGTCTCGTACCACAGCCCAATCCGTTTTGTAGCTGATGGGAAGAAAACGGTCGTCTCCGTTGAATTCCTTCTGCATGGCTGCCGGGAAACGGAAATCAAAGAAGCATTGCTGCAATTTTGCTGCAAGCTCAGGCTTCAGATCATGAGCATAGGCAAAGGATGACGTCGGGAATACAGGGCTCTTATAGATGACACGAAAATCATCGGCCTTGGTGGTGCCGCGTGTGATCATCCGATCGTAAACGTCCGAAGCCACAGCAC
>JBIIGF010000528.1:0-9920 GCA_044236665.1 Aestuariivirga sp.
CCGACTGCAATCTGAGAGTACCTTAATACCTCGAAAAATTGCCTTTCAACACGCGGCAAGAAGCCAGCCCTATCCGTTGGGCGCATACGTTCTGTACGCTCGCCTTGAATTGCACTCTCGAGGTGCGGGCGATTCATCCCACTATTCTTGCTCTGGCGAAAACACCGAACACATTTCGTGGCGAATCTTGACCGACAGCCGACCAGCATCAAGCTCGACATCGTCTTCGGATAAAGTAACTCCAGCCGGAACATCGCGAAGCAACCGAACACCATGAGCGAGGCCGATTGGCAACAGCTTTTGCGTCCTGCTTCGATATGCAGGAACGAGATGGCCATAAACGGTATAGCCACCCTCCCCATCAAGAATTTCACCCGCTTTAAGGGCACGCTTTGAAACAGCTGCCACATCTCCACGCCATTCGCGACTGGTGCCTGTCGGCTCTCCTCGCAATGCGGCGCTTAAAACTGAGATGGACAGCTCAAGGCCAATTAAATGAAACGGCTTATACATTGCTGCGTATCGCCCCGTAGCATCGGTAGGTAGCCCATATTGCTTGAAGCAAGCGGCTGCATAGTCATTAGGCGCTTTTAGAATGACGTAGACACCCCAACGCAAATCACGAAATACCGGACGGCCGTCACGCTCAAGCGATGATACAACCTCGACCATTTCATCGCGCTCAAGACATCCGCCAATCGATTTCGGCCGCAATACATGCGCGAGGTCATCAACGCCACATGGTGGAAAACTCAGGCCGTCTTCAGGAACCGTGAGGCCACAAGCATTTGCGATGGCCGCCATTTCTATCGCCGATTTTGTTCCATCGAGAAACGAGTTGAACATTTGCGGGTTCATGCCGGCAGCTTTGGCTGCTTCTTCCGTTAGCCCATAATGCTTCCATACATCATCAGGCGTCACTTGATGGAATGATGGCAGATACTTCGTTCCCTTACCTGCGGCGGCAACCGTAAAGCCAGCTGAACGCGCCCAATCAACCATTTCTGACACTAAAGCGGGTTGGTCGCCATACGCCATTGAGTAAACAATGCCGCGTCTGCGTGCCTTTTCAGCAAGCAATGGGCCAGCAAGCACATCGGCCTCCACATTGACCATGATGATATGCTTCCCGGCTTCAATAGCAGCTAAAGCATGCTTGATGCCTGCTTCGGGATTACCGGTTGCCTCAATCACAACTTCAATGTCTAAACTGCTCAACTCTGCGCTTGCGTCATTGGAAAAGCGCGTCTTACCAATTCTCTCGTCATCCCAGCCAACTTCACGACAAGCGGCGCGGGCCCGATCAAGGTCAAGATCGACGATTGTGACGACATCAATACCCTTTATTGTTGGAACTTGAGCCAAGAACATCGAGCCAAACTTACCGGCGCCAATCAATAGAACGCGGACAGGTCGGTGCGCACGCACTCTTTGCTCTAATAGGCTTGATAAGTTCATTAATTGAGTCCCTTTGCTACGTGACCTAAGAAAGCAATCTTGTGAACTTGAGCTACTGATCTACAGAATGCCGTATCGAGCAAAGACATCGGACAGTTTGTCGCCGCGCTGCAGGTCAGCGAGTGTATTCTTTTCGCCTCTAATCTTTTCGAATGCGAGTTCTAAAACCTTTTCCTCATGGTATTTAGGAATCACCACGACACCATCAGCATCCCCAAAAATCAGGTCGCCGGAATTCACGGTTACACCAGCGCATTCGATAGGAACGTCGATAGCGAGAATTTTGCCTCGTCCCTTGGAATCGAGTGGTGCAATCCCGCCGTGAAAAACAGGGAAGCCCATGGTCCGAATAGCTTTGACGTCCCGAACGCAACCATCCATCAAAGCGCCTGCTGCGCCACGTGCCTTTGCTGCCGTTGACAGCAATTCACCCCATGGGGCTATCCGTAGAGGATTAGTGCAAGCAAACACCGGGATCTCATCCAGCGTGAGACTGTCGATCAGCTCTATCTCGAGTTCATATGGGTTCGAACCTTCAGGCACATGGTAAACCTCCATGAAAGCCGCGGTCCGGGCCCGGCCAACCATCACGCTCGCCTCATCGAGCGGGCGTATCCGGGAAGGCAAAGCCTGCTTCATGAGCCCGACACTATCAAGGCAATCGGAAAGCACCGACGTAAACAGCTTCTCCCGTATAATAGACAGCTCAATAGACATGGGCGCCCCCCTAAGTTGAGATTCTATAATTAAGGAAAGGGTCGCATTGGTTGTTTGAGTGCGCAATAGACACGGCGCCGCTGCGGACCCCAAAAATTTCCACGAAGCATCGATCCTTCCGGCTATTGTGGGCCCAACGCAGCTTGTCCTACCTCTGCGGAGGGAAGCAACGAGACTCGCCGGGCGCGCAATTCTGTCAGAAGAGGGTGATGTGACGCCAAAAAGCATGCCAGCTTTTGATCTGACGCCTCTGGATTTTGGTCCCCATCATCCTCAGCCAATAGCTCAAAAAATATAACCATATCAGCCCTCATCAGGCCGTTGAAGTTGGACCATGCGCGCAGGTTGATGGTATTGACCTAACGGAGCAAGGGCAGACAGCTGAAGAGCGCGATACTGCAAAGTCGGCGCGACATACTAAGCTAGACGTCAGGGTATTGGCGCTCCCCGAATGCTCCCAAGCTGATCAACTATTCTAATTCGAGGATCCAACGAAAGGGTTCCAGGGTTTGATCCGGGTACGCCTTCAGGCACATCGACACCAAAGCGGCTATAATATTGAATCCAAAACGGTAATATTTCGCCGGTGTCCGGACTTTTGAAGGTCATAGGCTGTTTTGGGAACACAGGATTGCCGCCATTGGCAAAACGAAATCCCTCCACAATCAACTCACTGCAATAAAAAGTACCCTCATCAGGCATAAAGAGCGGGTCGTATCTTAGTCCTGTTCTTCCAACACAGAATGATACGGCTGCAGGCACTAAGCTACAAACGTCGTCCGTCACTCTCCCAACCATAACCGTCGGCCTATTCTTGCTATCAACATTACGATTCAAAAAGACATCAATTGGCACAGCGTGCACCTTAGGCGATATGGCTTCGATAACAAAAACACGAGATTGAGAAACGCGCACGATACCACAGTGATTGAGTTCCGCATCTGCATAACCTGGGGTTACCCCGTTGATTGCATCATGGACAGGACCACACCCCAAATCTTGAAATAGGATGTCACCATTCTGTAATTCCATACTTGCCTCTGCCAAACTTATGCTACGAAACTTCCCGTGAATTTGAATGAATTTTTGCCGTTTCATTCAGTGGGGTCTTACTTGATAAGTCCACGCTCGCTATAGCGCAATAAAAGATAAATTCGATTTTTTCTAGCTGTTAACTCCACATCCAGACAATGGATTTTCGGCAAGATTTTTAGGCCATACAAAAACTATTGCTCTGATAGTTGTGGGCATAATCCACGCGCAGTTGCATTGGATTTCCATTCCATAAAACAAGGGTTCTGCATATCAAGTGTTAGTGGCGCGGCTAGATCATAACGACGCGTCACAAGCAAGCGCTGCTGATTGAGCCAAACCGTTTGGTTCGAATGGGTCGTAAACAAAACGGGATGACCAACAACCTTATCGGGAGCGATGTTAGGGGGAGAATATCCAGCTTCAGGCGTTAGGGAGTAAACTGCACTTTGCCCCACGTCACGATTGAGGCCACCTAAGTAATTTGCGACTAGAGTGTAAGCTTGTGAGTATTTTGCAATACTATACCAGATGGCCATCCCACGATCATTTCCAGGCGGCACAAGGCCGGCTGGAATATTTACAGCGCTACCATATTCCTTCTGATTAAACATTGCTGGAATGAGAATGAGATCGGCACGCTTCAACGCATAAACTTCTGCGATTTCAGGAATTCGGACCTCATCATCAATCATTATTCCAATCCGACCTAAATCACCCGTTGAAAAAACAGGCAGATCATGGCCGGGCTGGGCCCAAATACGCTCAGATTCATTCAGATGTGATTTTCGGTAAACGCCGGCCTCATTACCATTAAAATCAAACAAGACTGCTGTTTGATAAAACTGATTGCCGTTACGCTCTGGCATCGTGAATAGCAGATAAGTTTTATACTTTTTCGCTAGATTAGACGCTAGTTGATAGGATGAGCCTTTCAAAGGCTCGGCATGTTTTGCAATATTAATTTTATCAAGCTTTACCTGTCCCAAAAAGGGATTGAGGGGCAAAACTATGATGTTTGAGCTAAATGTTTGCTCGCGAATAAGTGATTCAACCTTTGTGTAGTTTTCTTGGATAGCTTCAGGCTGAGACTCATATTGAACCAAAAGTGCTGAAATTTGTCGTGGCGTTTCATTTGCAAAGGGGTCAACAGGCATATGGAAATGATTATAGGCTTTGTAGAGCTCGGGCCGTCTCGTCTTAAGCCAATAGTCTTTCTGCAAACTCTTATCTTCGACATTAAGCGTTGCATAGATTGTTTGTGCCTTACGAGGCTGATTCCATGTAGTCACAGGACCTGCAGCTAGACGCTCGCCTTTGCTATTCCAGATTGAAGCGCCGCCACGAAATTGAGTGACACCGAGGTTTGGCGCGCCTTCTATGCCGATTATGTTCGCTGCAACGACATTAACACCCAACCAGCCTGCTACAGTTGCGACATTGGCAATTGTTGAATGATTGCCATAAGTGGGGGCGCCTTCAAACGCTGGCATAGAGTCAGAGCCAATTGGCATGGCCAGAATATCTGCACCTCGCAAGTTCGGTAATAATAGATTTTGGAGGCGCGTATCATCGAAGCAGATAAGAAGTGCAATTTTTCCAATATCTGTTTCGAAAACTGGAAAGCCTAAATTGCCCGGCGAAGAGAGAATAAAATCACCCGGCGGAAGCTGGTTCTTGCGATACTTGCCAATAACTCCCTTAGGTCCTATCAGGACTGCTGCGTTATGAGTGAGGCCAGTAACCTTGTCCTTTTCATACAGACCGACGACAACATATGCATTATATTGGCGTGCGATTGGCTCGAGAGCTGCAGTTGTTTTGCCGGGGATCGTATCCAAATAAGGCTCAATGGCAGCCGGATTTGCATAAATAAAACCGGTGGTTGCGACTTCAGGGAGCACAATGAGTCTTGCGCCGTTTTGGGCCGCTTGCGTCGTGACCTCTACGAGGCCCTTTACATTATTTTCAAATCCAGGCGACTGCGGAGAAAACTCTACAGCGGCCACTTTAACTTGCTTTGCCTGAGACGGCACTGACAGCAGCGAAACGATCGCCGCTAAACCAAAAGCATAAAGGATATTGAGGACTTTCATAAGCCGCTCCTTCAACTTAACTTCAACCTGATCATTAAACTGCAGTCCAAAAGCGAGCAACCTTGTCTTATGCCCAAATAAACCCACAGGCTATTCCACCGCTTTGGACACCCCCCCACCCTATTCGGTATCACCCGAAATCGTTCCGACGGTTTCCGATGGCTGTGTAGCGAACGTGTGCAATCGCGTGCGCGCCAAAGCCGTTCACCAACACAAAGTCAGCCGATTCTAAAAAAGTTCATGTTTTGTTCTGTGAAGCACGTGTGCAACAAAAAAGGCGCCAACATTTATTATGTTGACGCCTTCCATATCGATGGTGTGACGAGAGCTTGTGTCTCTCGACGTAGATTTCTTAGCGCGAATTATTATCGATAACGGACAAAGATACTGAATTTATTGAATTTTCTTTGACCCATTTTGGGTGTGCAACATTTGTGCAAAAAGACTTATTTCCTATTTTTAAATTTTTCTAAAAAAGCATTTAATCTCAACTTCTTAGGTCGTAGAGACTGATAGATTGTATATGCCGAAATTCCCTTTGTAGCAACCACTTCAATTTCATCATCCAATTCACCGTCTGCTACTATTCCTATCAATTCATCAATTGCATCCAACAAGTCGTGTTTTGAAGAGATGTTTATTGTGTCCAAACCACTGCCGAGCTGAAGCATTTTATTATTGTACCATAGCGAAATGTAACATCCTCCCTTACCAATCCAGAACCAGTTGCGGACGCGTTTAGGTCGGTATTTCTTAACACGCGCTCCATCAGCCCTGCTTGCCCAATAGGCTTTTGGAATGGTCGCTCGTTCACCTGCAAGCAGCGCTTCGGCTAATACTCGTTGCTCTTGCAGATTAGCGATCAGAATTTTGCGGCGTTTTTCCGCTTCTTTTCTGGCTTGCGCCTCATGACGGGCAAGCAGCTTTGCTTTTTTCCTACGCTCTACAATGCTTAATTTCATGAATAAAAGTATTGCTTCGCAATTTGTTTTTTCCTACCTATTTTTGCCTTGGATATTTTTTCTTTTTGCTTGTTCAATACTTCATTATACTTAAAATAGTACCTTCATAGTTTATTTCATTCCAATTGGGCTACCGGTGCAGCCGACTATGCTGCCATGATCGTCTCATAGCCCTCGGCCAACGTATCGATCACGGCGATTGCCTCACTGTCCTCGAAGGCTGCGCGGTCATACTTGCCGGTGCAGACAGCCAGGAAGGGGATGTTAGCTGCCTTGGCTGCAATCCCATCAAATGGCGTATCACTAATGATGAGGAGACTGGTCTCAGGGTGGGCTTTACGTGAACTGGCTGTCAGGGCTGAGCGGACCGGGCTACGGACACCGAAGAAGCCTACTGACCAGTCTATGAGGGTAGTATTGACCCCTCCCCCTTCCAGCTTCCTACGACTGCGTAGTTCCGAGTTGCCAGTCAGTAGCCCGTTCCTAATCCCCTCGCCTGTTAGCCGAGCCAGGGTTTCGTTGACGCTAGGTAACAAGGTAGCTCGGGCAGTGGTCATGTAGGCGTCCGATATACGGTCCAGCTCTTCAGACACAGCGGGGGCTAAAGCTAGGTCTAACTGTGCTTCTTCCAAAATCTCTCGGATGATCTGCCAGTCTGTCTTCCCATGGGCGGATAGGGAAGGAAGCTGCTTTTTGCCTGACACATTGTTGACCGCCTTATGGAAGTGGGCAATGCCGCCGTCGCCCGCTGCCAGAAGCGTTCCGTCGATATCCCAGAGCACAATCGGCGAAGGGCTGGTCATAGTTTTATCCCTTGAGTCGACGCATTTTGTTTTTAGCCGATCATCTCTTTCGGTTTGAGAAACCGATGATAATCAAACCAAGTACAACTACAATGAATCCCACGACATGAAACCATTTAAGAGGCTCATGTAGAAACGCTAACCCAAAAATCGCTGAAAAAACGGGACTTAAGTATAAAAATACGGATGTGTTAGAAGGCCCGATCGTTTTAACGCCATAGAGAAAAAACACATTTCCTAGCATTGTTGGCAATAACGCAACATAACATAAACCTGCTAAAGCGCCTCCTATACTAGCTCCGTCATTAACAATTGCGGAAATCCCATAAGCTAAGCTCGCCAAATAGGCAGGAAAAAGAAGAATTAAAATCCCTGCCCAAGCAGTTACAATTGTGAGCACGATGGTTCCACAATCTTTTGAAAAAATTCTGATTTTTATCGAAAACCAAGCGAATACAACAGCTGCTGATAACGTCAAAAGATTTCCAAGTCCAAAACTTAATTCTGTCACTGTATTTATTTCACCATGTGTAACGACTAAAGCTGTGCCCACTAGAGCGATTAACAATCCAATCCACGTCAGTGAATTTGTCTTCTCTACGCCTGATATAATGCCAATGACAGCGATCCAGATCGGCGTCGTTGCATTGAGAAGCCCGACTTCAACAGCAGGGCTCGTATAAGCCCCACCAATCAGCAAGTAAGAGAAGAGCCCAACTCCGAGAACACCAGAGATTGCCAAGCTTTTTAAATTTTTTTGAATAAATTTCTGACTTTTAAAGAGGTCCGACCGAAACATAATCGTCAGAATGACGAGCGCAAGAAACCAACGCCAAAATACAAAAGATGGAAGCGGGATTGTCTCCCGCATGGCACGGGAAACAACATGATTACTACCCCAAAGGATGGCTGTAGCAAGTGCGGCAAAGACGCCAAGATAAGCTTGCACCGGGTCTAGCCGTACTGGCTCTTGCCACCCCGCCCTCTTTGAGACACGTGCCAAGGCAAGAACACTCTCTCTGCGTAATCCACGACGAAGAAGAGAATTGTACCAATGACCCCGAGTAGCAAGAGCGGAACGAAGACACCTGTTGTATCAAACTGTCCTTGAGCGGTTAAAATTTGAAAGCCAAGCCCCTTACTACCTGCCACAAACTCACCCACAATTGCACCAACCAAGGCAAATGAGACGGCTACCTTCATGCCGGCAAAGAGACTTGGAAGCGCGCATGGAAAACGGATCTTAAGCAAAATCGCCATCGGCGATGCCTTTGATACTTTTGCGAGATTGAGCATATCCGGATCAACAGACCTCAGGCCCAAAACCATATCAATGACGATTGGAAAAATCGCAAGCATGAGTGCAATTGCGATTTTTGGCTCCGTACCTGTCCCCATCCAGATGACAAACAAAGGTGCCAATGCAACCTTTGGGATCGAATTTAATGCAACGAGCAATGTATAAATAGTCCGCTCAACAAATGGCGAGTAGACGATCATAATTGCTAGGATTACGCCAAGAACGACTGCGAGAAAAAAACCGACACAAGTCATCGCAAGAGTAAAACCGAGCTGCTTCAAATATAAAAAAGGCGAAGCAAGAAAGGCTTTGAACACTGCCGAAGGTGGTGGAAGGATTAAAGGTGACGCTTGGAAAATATGAACGCCTATTTCCCAAACTAAAAAAGTGAATGCTAAAACCAGAATAATATCCCGGGTCTCTTTATGTTTTTTAAGAAGACTATTCAGCATTACTTGTCACTCCTTCATAATACCAAGTTCAGCGAAGTGATGCCGAATATGCCCGACATATTTTGAGAATGCTGCGCTTTCACGGACAGCCAAGGACCTCGGTCTCGGAAGATCGATTTCAATAATTTCAGTAATCTTGCCAGGTGCTTTGCCCATCATAGCAACGCGATCAGAAAGAAAAACGGCTTCAGCAATTGAATGTGTGATAAACAGAACTGTCTTCTCAGTCTCTTGCCAAATTCTGGCTAATTCTAAATTGAGATCATCACGGGTCATCGCATCAAGCGCACCGAAAGGCTCATCCATCAAAAGAAGCTTTGGATCGGTCAGAAGCGCACGGCAAATCGATGCACGTTGCCTCATCCCCCCTGATAGCTCCCAGGGAAAGCGATGCTCGAATCCTCCCAGACCAAAGCGTTGCAACAACGCCATTCCTCGATCTTTGTATGGCTCCCGTGGCAGCTTCATAAACTCAATTGAGAGAAGGACATTATCAAGAATATTTCGCCAATCTAACAAGACATCTCGTTGAAAAACGACAGCAAGACCATCGGGAGGACCATCGATTTGCGATCCACCAACGGAAATTGTACCACTTGTGATGTCTTCGAGCCCCGCAACAAGTTTCAATAAGGTACTTTTGCCGCACCCAGATGGGCCGACAACGCTTACGAATTCGCCCGGAGCGATGTCGAGGTTGATATCAACGAGAGCTGATACAGGACCACGTGGGGAAGGATAAATCTTCCCCACATGGCTGATCGTTACACCCGTTGTAGTAGGTGCGTTTTTTAGCATTACTGAACCAGAGCATTCGTATAGTAGTCGTCGACTTTCCAACCGGGCTTTACAACACCAGCGGCTTCAAGCGACTTGAGCGTTGCCTCCCAGTCCTCTTTGGCCTGCCAGCCGATTGGCTTGCCCTTTGACGCCGGTGTATCAAAGTAATCGATTGTCAATTGGATCTGACCCAACAAAACCTTCGGATCAAGTTTTGCATCCGGACGTTCAGCAATCATAGCTTTCACGCCGTCTTCTGGATTAGTCTTGAGATGATTCCAAGCGCGCTGCTGAATTTCAATAACCTTCTTCAGCACTGG
>JBIIGF010000527.1:0-2654 GCA_044236665.1 Aestuariivirga sp.
CGATCAATGAGCGCAGTAAGAAGCGAATGGCTTAAACTGGCGCGCAGCGCCAGGGCTGCCGCGATTTGCATATGGCCGCGGCGTGCAACGGCGAGGAGGTAGGTCTCGTCGAGAAAGACGGCCTCGGCATGGAGCGTCAAGGCCGCATCCGGCGAAAGCTCCATCAGTGCAAAGGCGATGGCGGGATCGACATCAGGGCAGGGGCAGAGTTCTGTCGCGATATCGAAGGCTGTCGCAGCATCGGCTGCGGGCAGTGCCGCCAGCATGTCGCGTGTGAAGCTTTCCTTCTGCGTCTCCGTTCGCTGCGGTTGGCCGACATAAAGCTTCACCATGGTGCGAAGCTGTCGCGCCGTTTCATTCACAGGACGAACCAGCGGAAGATCATCGGTCCGATCGTCTGAGGGCAAGGCAAAAGGCAGCATGGCGGCCATCGCGGTACGAATTTCAACTTTGGCAAGCCTAAGCTTGCAATCGTTCAATTTGTGTTAACCATAGTTGGTTCATCTGGGGCATCGCAGTAACCTTACGGAAGTGTCATGGGTGACATTGTCTGCCTTCCCGAGCGCCTCGCGCGACCCGCAAAACGAACTGCGGCTGAACTGCCTGCATCCGGTGCACAGATTCTCCTGTTCACCGGCATTCGCTATGAACGGATGACCGAGCCGCAAGCCCAACCCGACCCTAAAAAGCCTCACGGCCGCCGCCGGGCCTGACTGGCGAAGCGCGGCACGACAGCCTAAAGTGGAGCACTTCCCCGGCGAGCACTCCATGACCGATCAAGCCGCCGCGCCGTTCTGGCGCCAGAAATCTCTCGCCGAGCTCGACGATGCCGAGTGGGAAAGTCTGTGCGATGGCTGCGGCCGTTGCTGCCTCGTCAAGCTTGAAGACGAAGATGATGGCCGGATCCTGCCGACCAATGTCGCCTGCCGGCTTTTCGATGGCGACCGCTGTACCTGCCACGATTATCCCAACCGCACGACGCGCGTGCCCGATTGCCTCCAATTGACGCCGGACCTTGTCGCTTCGCTCCGCTGGCTGCCGCCAAGCTGCGCCTATCGCCTCGTGCATCAGGGCGAGGACCTGCCTGAATGGCATCATCTGAAAACCGGAAGCCGCGACAGCGTGCATGAAGCCGGCGCTTCGGTGCGCGGACGGATCAGCGCCTGGGAAGACGAAGTCGCGCTTGAGGATTGGCCGGATCATATCGTCCGTTGGCCGTTGCAATGGCCCCGTCAGCGGCGGGTGAAGAAACAGGCGTGATGTGGGAGAAGACAAAAAGCGGGAAGATCAAGTCGTGAGCCATTGATCGTTGACTGCCGCCTGTCTTCAGAACTTTTTTGCCTAAGCCAACATTCCAATCGTCATCTATTCCATTTTTTAAGTGTGGTGTTGATAAAGCTGCGTTGCGGCTGAACGAGAAGCCCTTGCGTTAACGCACCGCAGCGCTGCTTGCCCGGGCCTTCGGCATAAATTGTCACGGCCACAAGTGACCCGTCAGCGTTAAAAATAGGGCCGCCGGAATCGCCTGTGCAAGCTCCAGCACCAGAAGCCTTTGTTCCCGTGGCAGGATCAGTGAGCCAGACGAGAATGGAACTTGGTCCGTAGGGTTCAATGACGCCGAGTGTGGCGATACGAAAAACGCCGCTACTCGCAGGGTCATTCTCGTTGCCTAGCCCGTAACCTCCAACGGTGAGCCTTTCGCCTGCGCGCGGTATGGCATCAGATAAACTTACGCGATCAAATAGTGCCGGCAATGGCGATTGTAATTTTACGAGTGCAAGATCAATCGATCGCTTGCGCGCTTGTGCAGCATCCTTTGTGTAGCCTGGATGGATTGCGATGGCTGCCGGTGCTTCAAGCACGGGTGTTCCATCAGTGCTCCGCCAATGGATGCGGTAATCAGAACTTCCCGTCACGCAATGCGCCGCGGTAAGAAGTACGTCCTGCTTCAGCACGATGGCGCTACAGAACGATCCCTTCGAGCCTAGGATCATGACAGTGTGAGGCTGTAGGTTTCGGTCCGCAGTGCTTTTCACCATGGCGGTCGCAGGTGCTAACAGCGGGCATATCCAAACCGAAACCCAAGCCCAAACCCAAACCCAAACAAATAAAAGGCGCATCGCGATATCTCCGCATCTTGTTTAGCGAAGATCTATGACGCTGGAAAGAGAGCCGTTCCGTTGATTGATTGCACGGGGCTAGAAGGCTCGGGATGCAATCTCATTCCGCTCTCCTGATTGTTGGGAGATCAGGTAGAGATGGGCCCGCCCGCGCCATAGAACGCGGGCGTTTCAAATGACGCTTCACGCAGCCGCGCGTAGCATTGATGAAATTTCATCTTTCAGCTTAAGGCGCTCTTTCTTGAGCTTCTCAAGGACCTCATCGCTTGATGGTTCCACATCTGTCTCAACACGATGGATTTCACGATTGAGGTGTTCATAGCGGTCGGCCAGACGGGCAAAATGGGCGTCGCCAATTTTTAGTTTGGAAATGGCAGCTGCAGCCTGTGGGAATTCTTCATGCAAGCCGTGGGGGACGTGGGTCATAGCTAAGGTTCCTTATGAGGCATAATGGTACCCTTCTGTTTAGGAAGTGCCTCTCCGGGTTGCGTTGAGCCAAATCAAGAGGTTTCACCTTAACGCCAAGCCCGCAGC
>JBIIGF010000476.1:0-2652 GCA_044236665.1 Aestuariivirga sp.
AAACTGCCGCTCATCCTGCGCGAGGAAGGCTCGATGACGCGCCGCCTGCTTCTGGAGGAATGCGCGCGCCGGAACTTCACCCTGTCCGCCACCATCGAGATCGAAAGCCGCGAGGCCGCACGGGAGGCGGCGGCGCAAGGGCTGGGGCTTGCCATCATGTCGGAAGGCGAACTCGCGCCGGACGGGCGGCTTGCAATGCTCCCGATCCCCGACTGGTCGACCGAAATGGAGGAGTGGATGATCTGTCTTGCATCACGTGCCTCGCTGCATGTCATCCGCTCCTTCTTCACGCTCGGCGGCGGAGAAGATAAGGTGAAGCCATGACATTCAAGGCCGCCTGCATCCAGTCCACCGCCACGCCCGACCTCGGGGCCGATATTGCCATGCTGTCCGCCATGATCCGCGAGGCGGCGGCCCGGGGGGCATCCTTCATTGCCACGCCGGAGTATTGCGCCGGGCTTGAGACGCGCGAGGGCAAGATGTTCCCCGTGGCCTTCACCGAGGCCTCGCACCCGGCGCTTCCCGCGTTTCAGTCACTCGCGAGGGAACTGGGTGTGTTCCTGCTCATCGGGTCCATCGGCATCAGGGCGCCGGATGGCCGCATCTTCAACCGCAGCTTCATGCTCGATCCGCAGGGCAACGTCTCGGCGCACTATGACAAGATCCACCTGTTCGACATCAACCTGGGTGAGGGCAAGAGCTATCAGGAATCAGCTACGATCGCCGCCGGGAACACGGGTGTGATTGCTCCGTGTACAGAGGGTCTGGTCGGGCTGTCGATCTGTTATGACATCCGCTTTCCCCATCTCTACCGTGCCTATGCCAAGGCGGGCGCGGAGATGCTGGCGGCACCTGCTGCATTCACCCGAGTCACGGGCGAAGCGCACTGGCATGTGCTGCAGCGGGCCCGCGCCATCGAGAATGGCGCCTATGTGATTTCGCCCGGCCAGTGCGGTACGCTGGCGGGCGGGGCTGAATGCTATGGCCACTCGCTCATCGTGGACCCGTGGGGCCGCGTGCTGGCCGATGGCGGCGAGAGCCCCGGCATCGTGATGGCCGAAATCGACGTGCGCGCGGTGGCGGAAACGCGCCGGCGCATTCCTTCGCTCAGCCATGACAGGCCCTATTCCCCGCCCACCAGGGATTGAGCCTCAGCCTTCCAGCGCCTCGCGCTTCATTTCAAGCTCGAGCCAGAGCTCTTCCGATTTCAGAAGCTCATCGCGTGCTGCGGTGAGCCGCGCGGCTGCGGCATCGAAGGCCTTGGGATCGCGCGCAAACAGCGATGCATCCGCCAGCTTCGCCTCCAGCGTGGCGATTTCCTCTTCCAGTTTCTTCATCGTAACAGGCAATGTTTCGAGCGCATGCTTTTCCTTGAAGGACAGCTTGCGCTGCGCCTGCGGGGCCTGCGGCACTGGGCTTCCCGAAGGCTCAGGCCGTTTCTCCTCCGCCTTCACCTTGCGCGCGGCAACGCCTGCGCCGCGCTGGGCCACCATGTCGGAATAACCACCGGCATATTCCGTCCACTTGCCATCGCCCTCGGCCATCAGCACCGACGTTGCGACACGGTCGAGGAAGTCGCGGTCATGGCTGACGAGCAGGATGGTGCCCTGATAATCCGCCAGCATTTCCTGCAGCATGTCGAGTGTTTCGAGGTCGAGGTCGTTGGTCGGCTCATCGAGGATGAGGAGGTTCGAGGGCTTGGCCAGCTCACGCGCCAGGATGAGCCGCCCGCGCTCACCGCCCGAGAGCACATTGACGGGCGTGCGGGCCTTCTCCGGCGGGAACAGGAAATCCTTCATGTAGGTCATGACATGCTTGGTTTCGCCATTGACGGTCACCGAGGAGCCCCGCCCATCGGTGATGACATCGGCGAGGGTGGCACTGGGGTCGAGGCTCTGGCGGCTCTGGTCCAGCGTTACCGTCTGCAGGTTGGTGCCAAGCCGGATCGTACCGCTGTCAGGCTCTAGAAGGCCGGTCAGCAGCTTGATGAGCGTGGTCTTGCCCGCACCATTGGGGCCGACGATGCCCAGCCTGTCACCGCGCATGATGAGGAGGTCGAGCTGAGAGATGATCGGCCGGCCGCCGAAGCTCTTGGACACGCCCTTGGCCTCCGCCACCAGCTTGCCCGATGTGTCGCCGGTGGATGCCGCCATGCGCACGGCGCCCTGGCTTCCCACATGCTCCTTGCGCTGCTTGCGCAAGCTGGACAGAAGTTCGACGCGGCGCATGTTGCGCTTGCGGCGCGCCGTCACGCCATAACGCATCCAGTGTTCTTCCGCGTCGATGCGCTTGGCGAGGAGTTGCTGTTCGGCCTCCTCCTTGGCGAGCACTTCATCGCGCCAGCTTTCGAAATGGGCGAAGCCGCGCTCCAGCCGGCGCGACTCGCTGCGGTCCAGCCAGACGGTTCGGTTCGACAGGGCTTCAAGGAAGCGCCTGTCATGGCTGATCAGCACGAAGGCGGAGCGCAGCGATTTGAGTTCCGTTTCCAGCCATTCGATGGCGGGAAGATCGAGATGGTTGGTCGGCTCGTCGAGCAGCAGGATGTCGGGTTCCGGCGCCAGCGTGCGGGCGATGGCGGCGCGGCGGATCTCCCCGCCTGACAGGCGCTTCGGGTCCTCCTCGCCGGTCAACCCCAGTTCACCCAGAAGATAG
>JBIIGF010000026.1:0-9889 GCA_044236665.1 Aestuariivirga sp.
GGTCCTTCCCAGGCGAAGCCGTTAGGATCCCGAACTCACTGCGGGACAATACAACGGTGAGCAAACAACAAAGGAGGAAGTCTCGATGAAGAAGTTCCTGATGACAGCTGCGGTGGCGCTGGGCGCCATGACCATGGCCGTTTCGGCGGCGCAGGCGAAGTATGTCTTCGCCCTCGTGCCGAAGAACATGAACAATCCTTTCTTCGATCAGGCTCGCGACGGCTGCAAGAAGGCCGAAGCCGAGTCGAACGGCGCCTTCGAATGCATGTATATCGGCCCTGGTGAGCATGGTGGTGGCGATGAGCAGGTCGCCATCGTGCAGGATCTCGTGGCCAAGAAGGTGGATGGAATCGCCGTATCGCCGTCGAATGCCGCGGCCATGGCCGTGGCACTCCAGGCCGCCAAGGACGCCGGCATTCCGGTGCTGACCTGGGATTCGGACCTGCTGCCCGAGAACAAGGATCTCCGCGTCGCCTATATCGGCACCCACAATTATGAGATCGGCACCAATCTCGCCAAGCTCATCAAGACCATCAAGCCGAATGGTGGCACCGTCTGCATCCAGTCGGGTGGCGCGGCGGCGGCCAACCACAACGAGCGCATGCAGGGCATCCGCGACGAACTTTCGGGAACGAAGTCCGCTGCTTCGCCCGGCGACCGGCTGACAGGCCAGGGCGGCTGGACCGAAGCGGAAGGCTGCCCCCTCTACACCGATGACGACTTCCCGAAGTCGGTGCAGCAGTTCGAGGACTTCATGGCGAAGAACCCGAATGTCGATGCCTTCGTGCCGACTGGCGGGTTCCCGCAATTCATCCCCGATGCGAACCGCGCCGCCGTCGGCAAATACAAGGAGCAGATCGCCGCAAAGAAACTGGCGTTGGTGGTGGCCGACACGCTGCCCGTGCAGATCGAGCAGATGAAGGAGGGCCTGTCGCTCGGGCAGGTCGGCCAGCGTCCGTTCGAGATGGGCTACAAGACCATGAATGCCCTGAACGACATGAAGAGCGGCAAGCCTGCGCCCGCCGACCCGACGTATACGGGCCTCGATGTGTGCACGCCCGAAACCGCCGATACCTGCATCGCAAAGTAAACCGGACACCCGGCTGGGAGGGGAGGCGGGGCAACAGCCCCGCCTCTCTTTCATGCATCCATGCGGCAGGAGCCCGTGCTAGAAGCGTAGTGTCTCACGCAATCAATGGGTCATGGCATGGACGAGACGGAAACACAGCTGCAGGCAGGCGGGCGCAATACGACCTTCAACGAACGGATTGCGTTGCTGGCGCTGCTCAGCCTTCTGGTGCTCGGCGTCTATTTCATCCTGGCGCCCTTCATCACCGGCATCGTGTTCGGGTGTATCCTGGCGGTGGCCGCCTGGCCGGTGCGGAGCTGGCTGGTGCGGCATGGCCTCCCGGGGCCCTGGGCGGCAGGCCTCATGCTGGCGGCGCTGCTGCTCTTCGTGCTTGTGCCGGTCATCCTCACGGCACCGGGCCTTGCGCTCGAAATCAGACATCTGGCGGAGCGCCTGACGGCGATGCTGACGGACGCGCCGCAACTGCCTAGCTGGATCACCGGGCTTCCTCTGGTGGGACCGAGGATCGAGGAAAACTGGGACGGCCTCATTCACCAGACGCCGGAGGCCAGAGCCATGATGGCATCCTATGCCGAACCCATACGCAAGTTCCTGACGGATGTTGCCGTCGGACTGGCCAGCAGCGTCATGCACCTTGGCCTTGCGCTGATCGTGGCGACAAGCCTGTGGTCCAGTGGAAGCCAGGTGGTGAAGATATTGCGCGACAGCCTCGAGCGGCTGGGCGGAGAACGGCTGGCCGGGATGACGGAGGTAGCCGGCAATGCCGTGAAAGGGGTTTTCTACGGCATCGTCGGCACCGCCGCGGTACAGGGCGTGCTGATGGCGCTGGGTCTTCTTGTGGCGGGCGTTCCCGCTGCGGCGGCGCTGGGCTTCGTCACCCTCATCCTCGCCCTCAGCCAGTTCGGCGGCATCCTCATCAATTTCGTCTGGGGCGGCGCGGCATGGTACATCTATGCGGCATCCGGCACCGGCTTCGACTTCTGGTTTATCGTCGTCTGGGGTTTGTTCGTCACCTTCATGGACAATCTGCTGAAGCCTTTGCTGATCGGCGCTCGCATGACGCTGCCCATCATGCTGGTGATCCTCGGTGTGTTCGGCGGCTTCATGTCCTTCGGCTTCCTCGGCCTGTTCATCGGCCCCACGCTTCTGGCCGTCGCCTATGCCATGCTTGCCGCGTGGCGCATGGGGGAGGCCGGGCCGCCATCACCGCGGTAGCAACCCGACAGCATGGCGCTTGCGGCGCACTGCTGTTTTGTGTCTACTTATCGAGCAAAGTCAGATCATCAAGGACAACGGCTGTGAAGATTTCCACTTGCCTATCCGCTGCCATGGGGCTTGGCCTCCTCGCGCTTCCTGCCTGGGCTGATGGCTACCCGGCCGTTCCGCTCTTCACAGGCGGCACGACCGTGATGGACGAACAGATTGCCTATCCCGCCACGGGGGCCGCACAGGTGACCGCAATGATGGTAACCATCGGGCCCGGCGAGAAGACCGAACTGCACACCCATGGCGTTCCTCTCTTCATCCATGTGCTCGAGGGCGAGGTGACCGTAGCTTATGAGGGGCGCGGACAGCGCGCCTACAAGCAGGGCGAGTCGTTCCTTGAAGCGATGAACGTGCCTCACCGGGGCCTCAATCTCGGCAGCGTACCGGTGAAACTCCTCGCTGTTTACATGGGAGCCGCCGGCGCGGAGAATGTCGTCAAGGTGCCGCAATGAAGCCGTGGCATTATGGGGAGCGCCGTGTTTTCCCAATCTGCCTGGTGTAGCGAGGTCAGTGGCGCCCGTGCATGATGTGCATGAGTGGCGCCGGTGCCTGCGTGTTAAGCCTTACGACATGTAAGGGGCCGGATCCACACGGCCGCGCCCGATTTCACGGGCGATGTCAGCCGCAGTCGGCTGGTAGCGTTTCGACATGAGATGCCGAATATAGAAGTAAGCGCTTACCCAGCTCACCATCGCCGGATACAGGGCGAGGCTGTAATAGGCCATTTCGTGGTCGAAGGCATGCGGATATGCGATGAGCAGCCCCACGACGCTGAACAACAGAACACACATGATGATGACCATGGCCTGGGCCTGTTCGAGGCTGCCACGCAGGGCGTGAACGGCAACCCAGCCCCAGAAGAACATGAGCACGAAGAAGCTGCTGCCAAGTGCGTTGCCGACGACCAGCGCGTGCAGCGCAAGAACCATGGCAATCCAGAACAGGCCCCAGTAGCGCTTGCTTCTCATCATTCTCTCGCTAACCAACAGTTACCATCGCAATGCCTCATGGCCTTGCTTTGATATTCTTGCATCGTCGGGTCGGTGCACAAAGCAGGCAGAACCAGTAATCCCCAGCTTATCAACAGCCTTGCTCAGCCAAGTCGCGACGAGTGTGAATGCTGGCTCCGGCATCTGCAGCATCCGCAATCATGGCGCGCAGGCGCCATGATTGGAGCGTGTCATTCGGCGGGAGCTTCAGCCTTCGCAGCCTGCGGGACATGCGGCTTGCGTGTCAGTTCCAGCGTCCGGCTGAACTTGCTGTTGAGCTCTTCCATCTCGGTGCGGAAGCGGTCCACCGCCAGATAGATGAAGTCCACATAGCTCGACATCACTGCGTCCGAGGTTTCGGCGGCATTCTTCCGGAACTTCTCGTTCAGAACATCGGCCCGCTCGACGACGGAGTCGAATGATCGCTCCAGATTTGTTTCGAGCAGCTGTACTGTGTCGCGTGTCAGCGCCTGCAGACGCTCCGGAACGCCATCGATCACCGTGCGCATCTGATCCGACAGGCCGAGAACCGAAGTCTGCAGCGATCCGTCGATCTTGATGATTTCCTGGTCCATGCGCTGCGCCACGGCATTGGGAAGGTCGCGGAGCACTGCGGCGATGCGGCCGGAACTCTTGTCGCCCACCTCAGCAATGAGGTTCTCGAACCGCGTCGTGTCGAGATTGACACGCTGCACGATGTCATTCGATGTCGCGGCCAGGCGCGTCTGCAGTGCGATGGTGGCGGCTTCGATTTCCCGGCTGGCGTTGCGCACGACCTGAGAGGCGGCGTCGTTGAGCTGCGAGATGGAGCGGCGCATGTGCTCCTGGATGTTCTCGTCAAGGCCGATGACCGATTGCTGCATTTCCGACAGCGCCTTGGCGCTGAGCGCGGACACCTGGTTCACCGGCTCCTGCAGCTTTTCCACCATCGCGGAGGCAGTGTCGGCGAGATGGTTGATCTCGCGCGACATCACGGTGACACGCGCCGTCTCCTCGCGGATCACGATGCCGAGCTGGTCGCGGAATTCCTGCAAATGCTCATCGACGGTTTCCTGCAGCAGGGCCTTGCTGGCCGTCGAGAACTCGTTGAAGTAAGCGCGGCTGCGCTGCAGGCTTGCGGTGATGTCCTTGCCGAGTTCCTCGATCACGGCAATGTTCGCCGTCGAGAGCATGGCGGCATCGGCAACCGTATCGGACAGCGGCATCAGCCGTGTGAGGCTGGCTTCGATCTGGTCAGGCAGCCGCTTCAGAGCGGCCTCGAAGCGGGTAAAGCTCTTTTCGACTTCCGGGCTCACGGTCTGTTGCGTGCGGCTGAACTCGTCAAGGCAGCTCTGCATTTCGCGCGAGGTACGCTGCAGATCGGCGCTTGCTGTGCCGAGTATGCCGCCGGCCTTTTTCGACAGCGCCTCCAGCATCTCGACCGTACCTTCAAGCTTGCTGACCACGGGCAGGATTTCTGTGGTGATCGTCACGCTGGAACGCTGCAGCGCCTCACGCTGAACCTCGGTCGCTTCCACGATGTTGCGCATCTGCGCGATGTTCACATCAGCCGAGGAGGACGATTGCTGCACCACATTCGCGATCTGACTGGTCAGCGCGGTGGTCATTTCGTCGAGGGCGGCGGTGCGCACGTCAAGTTCGGTGAACAGGCGCTCGAAGGAACTCTTGAGCCGCCAGTTCGCCTCATCCGCCTTCTGTCCGGGATCGGCCATCTGCTGGCTGGCAAGCGCCATCATGCGCCGCCACATCTCATTGGTCACCGCCTGGCGGTGCGCGGCCATGGCGACAAGCCATTGCAACGCCGCGATGACGCCCATCGATACCAGGAAAGGCAAGTACTGGCCCGGATTGCGGAACAGCGCGGCGATTGCATCGGGGGAGCGGAAGCCCATCAGGGCGGCGAAGAGAACACAGAAGAAAACGGTTGCAGTAAGCGCCAGCCAGAAATAGCGCGACCCCAGAAACTGCGGTGACACGCTCTCCGCATAGGTCCCGGTACTCAGGGCGTCATTGGCCGGATGGTTGCTCACGGCATCGAAGTCCTCGATGCCCTGCCGGGCGGCAAGCGGTGACTGATTGCCCACCCTGTCAGACCACGCCGTGGACGGCGCAAGGCTCTGATGACGGTTCTTCACCTCCAGCTCATAATCCTGAGCATTTTTCCTGAAGGCCGTTCTGTTCATTCGTGACATCCCCACGGCTCTCGAGGAGCCTTGTTTTTTCCCGGCCGATTGTAACGGCTGGCACAGGAAATAAAAACCAAATTAACGATATCTTGGGAAAAAAGACGTTTTGCGCTTGGCGTTCTGTCCCGCTCTGGCACGGAATCAGCTCCGAAAGCCATCCGATTCAATCAAAAATATGCCTGACCTCCGGATTTTCCGCGCTGCTGCCGGATCATGTCCCACGCCGCCGTGCTGCTGAGGGCGGTGATCCCCGGGGGCAGGTTCGTGCCGGTGTCGGGACCAATGCAAAGCGCACCCCGCGTGGGAGGCATGAGCAAGCGTGCAAGGCTGCCGAAGCCGGATATGGTCAGCAGCAGGGGCATGGTCTCTGGCGGCGCCCGGCGTTCCCTGCCAGAGGGATCTGAATTCCCTGCCGCCAACGCTCTGTGAATGCGAGCCGAGGTAGAAGCTCTATAACTTAGTGTAAATTGAAGTTGTCATAAGCATGTTCTCATTCTAGCCTTCCGCAACTGTGCAAATTCAAAAGTCACAGGGAGGAACGAATGATTATTCGCAAGATTCTGCTCGTTGCTGCAGCAGCACTGTTCTGTGTGTCCCAGGAAGCGGCCGCCCAAGATATGCCTGACATGAAGGGGGTCTGGAAAGGAACGACACAGGCCGTTCACGTTGGCGATTTGCCACACAGGAAGAACGCAAAGCCCGGGCATAACTTCGGCAAGGTGATCAATATCTCGATCACGATCGCCGAGCAGGAAGCAAATATGTTCAAGGGTCACGTCGAAGTCGGTGATCAAGAGGAAGTACTTATCGGTTCGTTTCATCCAGCCACGCAATCCGGGGTGGCCGTTGATAGCGACGGCGCCATGAGCTTTACGCTTGATGGAACCGATGCGATGCACGTCTGTTACTGGATTATGTCGACGACCGCCAAGGCCACGGCTTGTTTCACTCTGAACCGTGAGAAGTGATGTGAGCGGCAGGGGGGGCGAGGGCTACCCCTGTCCCTTCCAGCCTGCGACATGCAGGTGATGAACACGCTGGCTGAGAGATCATTATGTCAGCTGATGCCAAGGCCCGTCGTGGGTGGCCACATCACCCGCGCCCGGCGCGATGTGCCGCGCTGCCATCAGTAATGGGTCATGCACGCCGGGGTCTGCGGACGCAAGCGACAGTGCCGAGTGAAGAAGCAGAGCTTGCTGATTTCCGTCCAGTATTGGCGGCCCCGACAGGATTCGAACCTGTGACCCTCAGTTTAGGAAACTGATGCTCTATCCAGCTGAGCTACGGGACCCTGACCAGTGCCGTTCTTAACCCTGGCGGGATGATTTGGGAAGGGCGTGCCAGCCAAAAGCGGAAGGCCCGGCGGGAAGCCGGGCCTTCTCGGTATTGCTGCGGGGGCAAGGGCCCCTTGCTTACGCGGCTTCCTCGGCAGTTGCATCGTCTTCCGCCTTTTCACCGGCGGGCGCGCGCTTGGCATTCTTGGACAGGAAGTCCTCGAGTTCCTTCACCGCCATGTCGTCGTCGATCTTCTTCACGGCGGCGATTTCACGCGCCATGCGGTCGAGTGCCTGCTCGAACAGCTGACGCTCGGAATAGGACTGCTCCGGCTGGCGCTCGGAACGGTAGAGGTCGCGCACCACTTCGGCCACGGCCATGATGTCCCCGGAGTTGATCTTCGCGTCATATTCCTGCGCACGGCGCGACCACATGGTGCGCTTGATGCGGGCACGGCCCTTGAGAACCTTCAGCGCGGATTCGATCTGGCCCTTGTCGGAAAGGCGGCGCATGCCCTTCTGCTCGGCCCGGTTGGTCGGCACCTTGAGGCGCAGCTTCTCCTTCTCGAAATCCACGATGTAGAGTTCGAGCTTGGCACCGGCAATTTCCTGTTCTTCGATATGCGTGATCTTGCCCACACCATGCGCGGGGTAAACCACCAGTTCATGAACCTTGAACACCAGCTTGCGCGGTGCGGGTGCGGCGGCGGGCGCGGTGGCCTGTGGCGCCTGAGCCGGGGCTGCAGGCTTGGGCGCTGCGGCCTTGGGGGCGGCGGCTTTTGCAACGGCAGGCTTGGCTGCGGCAGGGGCCTTGGTGACCGGCGCCTTCGGCGTTGCAGGCTTGGCAGCCTCGGCGGCGGCTACCGCAGGCTTCGTGGCGGGGGTCTTCTTCGCATCCGCCACGGACTTCGGCGCGGCCTTGGCCACCGGGGCCGGCTTTGCTGCAGCTGACTTCGCAACGGCAGGCTTCGCCGGGGTCGGCTTGGCTGGGCTCGGCTTTGCAGCGGCAGGCTTGGCAGCGGCAGGCTTGGCAGACGAAGTCTTGACGGCGGCGGGCTTGGCAGCGGCAGGCTTTGTGGCGGCCGATTTGACGGATTTCGCGGCGGCGGCGGGCTTGGCAGCGGGTTTCGCGGCAGACGCCGGCTTCGCCTTGGCGGCCACGACGGGCTTCGAGGTCTTCTTGGGCGCCGATTTGGCTTTGGCCTTGGCCGCAGGCTTCTTTGCGGCCGTGGCCTTTGTCTTTGCTTTTGTCATAATCTGTCCTTCGCCCTGTGCCCAATAGCATTGTGGAATATGCGCGCCGGTTGCGGCAAACGGGGAACGGTTGAAACAGCCGGCGGCTGTGCAACTTGCCTCTTTGCTCTGTTCCCGTGGCTGGCGTCAGTTCAAATCCACCGGACTGACGCCCGCAAGCCCCGGTCAGGGGGTATGGATGCCCTTTGCCAGTGTGAAAAAACCCGAGCGTTGCGGCCCGGTTTTGCTCATCCAACTCGGTTTACATACTCATCGCGGGCTAAATACCACAAGTTTAAGCATTTTTAAAGCCCAGCATGTCCGTGTACGGCGGATTCTTGCGCCGCACACGGATGAATCTTGGGGAAAAGGTTAATCCGCACCGGGGCTTGCATGACCGGGTTGCGCCCGTGGCATGCGGCGGACGGCTCAATCGCCTTCGCCAGGCGCGGGAGAGAAGAACTTCTCCAGCTTGCCTTCCACCCCGTCAAACTCCTTGGCGTCGGCCGGGGCGTCCTTCTTGGTGGTGATGTTCGGCCATTTCGCCGCATATTCGGTGTTGAGCTTCAGCCAGGATTCGAGGCCGGGCTCGGTATCGGGCTTGATGGCTTCGGCGGGGCATTCCGGCTCGCAAACGCCGCAGTCGATGCATTCGTCCGGGTGGATGACGAGCATGTTCTCACCCTCGTAGAAACAATCCACGGGGCAGACTTCCACGCAGTCCATGTACTTGCACTTGATGCAGTTTTCGGTGACGATGTAGGTCATGGAGGCTCAACCGTTCTTTATTCCGAACGGTTTGTAGCAAGTTCTCACACGGCTTGCATCTCTTTTTACGCCGTTTCGCCGTGCCGGGGGGACATGCCCGCCTCTTCATACAGCAGGCGGGCGGCATCGGCCGGGCCGCGCCGATCGGCCAGTCCGCAAATGCGCAGAATTCGCACCCTCGTGTGCAGCACGATGGTGAGTACGTCGCCATGCTTGACGCCGTGTCCCGGCTTCAGGCTCTTCTGGCCATTCACCCGCACATGCCCGGCTTCGACCAGTGCAGCCGCATCCTCGCGGGTTTTCACCACCCGGGCAAACCACAGCCACTTGTCGAGGCGCTGGCGCGCCCCGGCCTGGTCGTCAGTTGCCGCCAAGCTTGGCCTTGAGCGCCCCCAGAACCGCGAAGGGTGAATCCGGGTCGATGGGCTTTTCCGGGCGGGGCCTGCGCTCTTCGACGCCGGGCTTGCGGTCATCGCGGCGGGGCTTGCGGTCATTACGGTCATTGCGTTCGGGGCGCTCCTGGCGGCCGCGGGCCTCCTGGCCGTCGCCGCGGTCTTCGCGCCGGGGGCCGCCCTTGCCATGGCGGTGCGGTCGGCCGCCTTCACGGCGCTGCTCGCCTTCGGGCTTCTCGCCTGCCTCTGTCGTTCCTCCGGCCCGGGGCTGTGCCGGGCGGCGGTGTTGCGGCTGGCGCTCGGCACGGTGGCGGAAGGGCCCGGTGTCCTTGGGCCACCACACCTCGACCTCCACCTCTTCCATCGGCACATCCGGCGTGGCAGCAGGCGCTTCGGCGGCCTCGCCGCTGGCAGCCTCCACCGCAGCCTCTGCGGCCGGCGCCTCCGGCAATTCCACAGGCGTGGCGGGCTCGGCTGGCGGCTCGGCGGGGGCGGGCGTCTCGGGACCAGGCTGCGGCGGCAGTTCTTCAGGGGCGGCAGGTGCTGGCACTTCGGCGGGCGCATTGCCCGGCAGTTCTTGCGGCGTGCCCGGCGCTGCGGCAGCAACCGGCCGCTTCACCGTCTTCTTCTGCATGCGGTAGTCGAGGCTGCGGAGAATGCCGAGGAAGTCCTCGCCCGAGCAGCCGACCAG
>JBIIGF010000027.1:0-9887 GCA_044236665.1 Aestuariivirga sp.
AAGCACGACACCTGCGGCGTCGCAATCTGATGGGTCAGGAAGGAAAAAGGTACCGGCTGGTCGTCACCCTTCTGTTCCTCAAGACGGCTCCAGGCGATGGTCCTACCATCGAGCCGGGCCGGTGTACCGGTTTTCAATCGCCCGAGTTTCAATCCGGCGGCCGCCAACTGCTCGGAAAATCCCCGGCTCGGCGCTTCGCCGTGGCGGCCTGCAGGAATGCGGCGCTCCCCAATGTGGATCAGCCCATTCAGAAACGTGCCGGTCGTGAGAACCACTGCCGAACAAGCGAAGCTTCGGCCATCCTCGCAGGATATTCCCACGACCCTACCGTCAAGCATCACGAGCCCAGAAGCGGCACCTTCAATGACAACAAGATTTTCCTGTTCAGCAATAAGGCACTGCATTGCCTGGCGGTATAGTTTGCGGTCGGCCTGGGCACGCGGACCACGTACAGCTGGCCCCTTGGAACGATTGAGCAGACGGAACTGGATGCCCGCCTGATCCGCCACGCGACCCATCAGGCCATCGAGAGCATCAACCTCACGCACGAGATGACCCTTGCCAAGACCACCAATGGCAGGGTTACAGGACATTTCGCCAATGGTATCAGCCCGGTGGGTCAGCAGGGCGGTCCGCGCTCCCGCCCGGGCTGCGGCGGCGGCGGCTTCGGTGCCTGCATGCCCGCCCCCAACAACTATGACATCGAAACTCTTGTTCATAGGTGCTTCTCTACGGCAAGGCGACTGTCAGGTCAAAACCCGCATATGTTTCACGTGAAACAAACCCTATTTTCCGATACAGAACCGGCTGAAGATAGCACCAAGCCATTCCTCGACATCAACCCGCCCGGTCAGGCGTCCGATTTCATCGGAGGCCTGACGGATGTCCTCAGCCTTCAACTCCAGTGCATCTGACCCATGGCTCAATGCTGATGTCAGATGCTCATGAACACGCCTCGTCACCAGTTTCTGACGGCTTGACACCAGAAGGGCCGATTCCGTCTGTCCATATCGAATACCGAGAAGTTCAGCCATAGCCACCAGCAGATCGGGAATGCCCTTGCCCGTCTTGGTAGAAATCCTGATATCCCGGACGGAACCATTTCGGACATGTCCGGATTGAACGTCCGGAGACTCGATCAGATCAGCCTTGTTCCACACCAGAATCTCCGGGAACACCGAGCCATCGGGCTTGTCGCTTCCGGGCACATCGGGCGAACACACCCACACCAAAACGTCCGCATCCGCCATGTGTTTGCGAGATCGACGGATTCCCTCCTCTTCCACCATATCAGCTGCAATGTTCCTGATACCGGCTGTATCGGTTAGGATGACCGGAATACCCGCCACATCAAGAGCCACCTCGATCGAATCCCGGGTTGTACCCGGCAAATCAGAAACAATAGCCGCGTCACGACGGGCCAGCACATTCAACAGACTCGATTTTCCTGTGTTTGGAAAACCAGCGAGGACCACCCGCACGCCATCCCGGATAACTTCCGAACTCAAAGAACGGTCAAGAGCGCCCGAGATTTCCAAAAGCAAGTCCTCGATTCGCGCATCGATTACAGGAGCGGCAGCATCGGCAACACCAGCCTCATCCACGAAATCCACCACTGCCTCGATATCCGCCCGGATCAGCAGCAAATCCTCACGCCATCTGTCGAAAATGCTGCTCGCTTTACCCGACATCTGGTGCAGAGCTTGTCGCCGCTGACTAGTTGTCCTTGCCTCGAGCAGGTCTGCCAGACCTTCGATTTCAACAAGATCCATCTTTCCATTGGCAAAAGCCCGGCGCGTGAATTCTCCGGGTTCAGCAGGCCGAACACCCACATGCCGGCTCAGAACGTCAAGAACCGCACTGATGACAGCCGGACTGCCATGAATATGCAACTCGGCACAGTCTTCACCCGTCAGCGAGCGCGGGCCTGGCAACCAAACAACCACGGCCTGATCCAGCACCTCACCCGTGCTGGCATCACGCAGAAGGCGAAGAACAAATTGCCGTGGAGAGATGGCTCCGCCGGCGATGGTTTCAAGGAGCGCGTATGCCCGCGAACCAGAGATTCGGATCACCGCAAGTCCGGCGCGCCCTGCCCCGGAAGACAGGGCGTATATCGTGTCGCTGGTTGTCATTCCGAACCCGAATCGAAAAACGCTGCCCAGCCGCCGAACAGGCTCAGGCGTTCATCGAATCGAAGAAATCGCTGTTACCCTTGGTCTGACGTAGCTTGTCGAGCAGGAACTCGATCGCATCAACAGTGCCCATCGGATTAAGAATCCGTCGCAGGACATAGGTCTTCTTGAGAAGGTCGGGCTTCACGAGAAGTTCTTCCTTGCGGGTGCCCGAGCGCAGGATATCGATAGCCGGGAACACGCGCTTATCGGCTACCTTGCGGTCAAGAATGATTTCGGAGTTGCCGGTACCCTTGAACTCTTCGAAGATAACTTCGTCCATACGGCTTCCGGTATCGATCAGCGCCGTGGCAATGATGGTAAGCGAACCGCCTTCCTCGATATTACGAGCAGCACCAAAAAAGCGTTTTGGGCGTTGCAGTGCATTAGCATCAACGCCGCCGGTCAACACCTTGCCGGACGATGGCACAACAGTGTTATAGGCGCGACCAAGACGGGTGATGGAATCAAGCAGGATAACCACATCACGGCCATGTTCCACAAGACGTTTGGCCTTTTCGATCACCATCTCTGCAACCTGAACATGCCTAGAAGCGGGCTCATCAAAGGTGGAGCTGATAACTTCACCCTTCACCGAACGTTGCATATCCGTCACCTCTTCCGGGCGTTCGTCGATCAGCAACACGATCAGATAGCATTCCGGATGATTGGCGGTGATCGAATGTGCAATATTCTGCAGCAGAACTGTCTTGCCGGTACGTGGCGGCGCCACGATCAACCCACGCTGCCCCTTACCAAGCGGCGAAACAATATCGATGACCCGTGAGGAATAATCCTTCCGTGTCGGATCCCCCGTTTCCATCTCAAGACGCTCGTCTGGATAGAGAGGGGTCAGGTTATCAAAGTGAACCTTGTGCCGGGTCTTCTCTGGATCCTCGAAATTGATCCGGTTAACCTTTACCAGAGCGAAATAACGTTCGCCGTCCTTCGGGCTGCGGATCTGACCTTCCACCGTATCCCCGGTGCGGAGCGTGAATTTACGGATCTGGCTCGGGCTGATATAGATATCATCCGGACCTGCAAGATAATTGGCATCGGGTGACCGCAGAAACCCGAAACCGTCCTGAAGCACCTCGACGACGCCCTCGCCAATGATTTCGACCTCGCGATTAGCAAGGTTCTTGAGGATCGCAAAGAGCAGTTCCTGCTTACGCAAGGCGCTTGCGTTTTCAACCTCCAATTCCTCAGCCAGAGACACCAACTCTGCAGGTGTCTTTAACTTCAAATCCTGAAGCTTGATCTCTTTCAGCTCGGCAATAGCAGTCATTTCTTTTCACAATGGGGGGTTCCGGCCGGCGCCAGGAACGTTGAGGCGGGACCGCATCAAGCCGTAGCGATGCGATGAAATCTTATTATAGCCCGGATATCACCGGCAGCCAACAACAAACTCAGAACGGCTTTCCAATCACCAGAATGACGATAAAGATCAGAAGGATTGTCGGAATTTCATTGATGACGCGGAAGTAACGGCCTGAATGGTTCTCGCAGTCATTCCGAAAACGCGCAGCATGACGTTCAAGCATAGCATGAAATGCCAGCAAAGCCGCTACCAAAGCGAGCTTCAACCATAACCATACCGGAACCGGGTCAACCCAATTACCCAGTGAAATCAACCACACGCCAGCAAGTACCGAAACCACAGCCGCCGGGCGCATGATCGCCTTCAGCAAACGTCGCTCCATAACCTTGAAAAGGCTTGTCACATCGGACTTGCCAGCATTCTCGGCATGATAAACGAATAAACGGGGGAGATAGAACAGACCGGCCATCCAGGAGATAACCGCCAGAACATGAAGGATCTTCACCCAGTGATAAACGTCAATCATCAAGCTTTCTCACGGCATCCACGACAGCACCCACCACGACAGGGTCCGTCCCGACCCGGATACCATGACCCAGATTGAAGATATGCCGCTTACGATCAACAGCCCGGCAAAGTCTTTCGGTTTCGCGCCTCGCCACGCTCTCACCTGCCAGCAGAACCACCGGATCAAGATTTCCCTGCACAATGACATCCTGGGGCAGTTCGGTAAGATCCAACTCCGTTTCGACCCCAATGGCATTGGTTCCGGGAATTCCGGCAGCCAATCGCTGGGCACTTCCCACGCCACGCGCAAAGACAATGACAGGCAATTCAGGATATCTGGCCTTCACCCCTGCTACGATCGCCGCGATCGGCCTCAGCACAAACTCGTCACGTTCAATGCCGACCAAATCACCCGCCCATGAATCAAAAATCTGAACGGCCTGAGCGCCTGCCTCCGCCTGTGCGCAAAGATAATCTGTTGATTCTGCGACAAGGCGATCAATCAGCGCCTGAAACCACGCCTCCCGCCGGTAGGCGGCCACCTTCGCCACCACACGATCTGAGCTTCCGCCGGCAATCATGTAACTGGCAACTGTCCAAGGCGCTCCGCAAAATCCGATCAGCGCCTGATGTGGATCAAGGCCTTGACGGGTCAATGCCACCGTGCGGCATACTTGTCTCACCTCATGCGTGCCAGCAACGGGCCTAAGCGCTGTCACTTCTGCCATTGTCCGGACTGTATCCAAGATAGGTCCTTCACCCTCGGCAAACCTGAGACCAAGTCCCATGGCATGGGGTACAACGAGAATATCTGCAAACAAGATCGCAGCATCAAGATCATACCGTCTCAAAGGCTGTAGAGTGACCTCAGCTGCAAGATCTGGATTATAGCAAAGGTCCAGAAAAGACCCCGCTTTCTCCCGCACCGCCCTATACTCGGGCAGATAGCGTCCTGCCTGCCGCATGAACCACATGGGCCTGCGCTTGGCCGGCCTGCGCATCAAGACATCGAGCAATGCACTGCCCGGGTTGGAGGCACTCTCTGTCTTAACTATCATTCTATCTCTTCTTGTCTCTTTTGTTTGTCGCGTAAAAAACGGGATACACTTCAATCCCAAAGCCGTCCACAGGTCAATCAATGGGAACGTGGCTTCGTCTTTACGGAGAGTTGTTAATGGAAAATTAGGATGTGTTAACAGACTGTTAATCAGTTAGATCTGAAAATGAGACATTAGCGTCTACGGTACCATCCCCAATCTTTTCCACATCCTCTGGGTCCTTCACTCGATGAACGTCAAGCTGTGGACGCTGGAACTCACAATCTGGAGAATGACTGAACAGCGAATGATCTTATCCACGCCTTCCACATATGATCCACAGCAGTGATACAGTCCGTTACACCGCGATTCTTTCATCTGCATCTTGTGTCTGACGCCACAGGAGAAACCCTCAACACCGTTGCCAAGGCCGCGGCTGCCCAATATGCCGACTTTCGTCCCATCGCACATATCTATGCCTTGGTGCGGACGCCTTCCCAACTGAACCGTGCCTTGCGCGACATTGAAGAGCAGCCGGGTATCGTGTTGTTCACGTTGATTAATTCCGAACTCCGGACACATCTCGAGCAGCAATGTGAATTGATAGGAGTTCCGTGCCTGTCAATCCTTGACCCCATCATCTCTATTCTGTCGCAATATCTCAACACAGCGTCACGGCCGCAGGTCGGTGGGCAGCATGCTCTCAACTCGGATTATTTCCGGCGTATCGATGCAATCAATTTCACCATGGCCCATGATGATGGCCAGGGGATTGAAGATCTCGAAAAAGCTGACGTCGTGATATTGGGGGTCAGCCGCACATCGAAGACGCCGACGGCCATCTATCTCGCCCAACGGGGGATCAGGACTGCCAATATTCCTATCGTTCCTCGGGTCCCAGTTCCCCGCCAACTCGTTAATCTGAAAGGCCCACTGATCATTGGATTGATCGCCAGCGCCGAACGCATCGCGCAAATCAGGCGTCATCGCCTTCTTTCCTTGAAAGAAAGCCGTGCGACGGATTACATCGACCCACGACAAATCACAGATGAGTTGATGTTCATGAAAAAACTGTGCTCGACCCATGACTGGCCAATGATTGATGTGACCCGCAGGTCAGTCGAAGAGATTGCAGCG
Source organism: Aestuariivirga sp. (assembly GCA_044236665.1). Classification (GTDB taxonomy): domain Bacteria; phylum Pseudomonadota; class Alphaproteobacteria; order Rhizobiales; family Aestuariivirgaceae; genus Aestuariivirga. Next base: position 6,177 of record JBIIGF010000027.1, read on the forward strand.
ACCATTTTGAATATGCTGTCGGCTACCAAACGGCTCGAAAGATAACATGATCATTCTCGCCTCCTCAAGTCCGACCCGGCAATCCATGCTCATGAATGCCGGGTTGTTGTTTTCAGCCGTGAAACCCGACGTAGATGAACGTGCACTTGTAGCTCGGAACCCCCAGTGGGCGCCGGAAGAGATGGCATTGAAACTTGCAGAAGCCAAAGCCGTTGATGTGTCGAGCCGCAACCCAGCTGCGTTCGTGATCGGTGCCGATCAGGTTCTGGCACTGAACGGAAAAACTTATGTGAAGCCACTGAATGTGTCGCATTGCCGTGAACAGATCCTGGAACTCCGTGGCAAGACACATGCGTTGATCTCGGGGATCGTGTGTGCGCGCTACGGCAAAGTAACGTGGGGTTTCAGTGATCATGCTGTTCTGACCATGCGCAATTTCAGTGAAGCCTTTCTTGATTCTTATCTCGAAAAAATAGGTTCGGATTGCACATCATCGGTTGGTGGCTATAAGATCGAGAGTTTAGGTCTTCAGTTATTTGATGCAGTCAAGGGTGATCATTTCACGATTCTCGGCTTGCCACTGATTCCGCTGCTTGACTATTTGAGGCGGGAAGGGGAGATCCCTGCATGAAGAAAGCTTGTGTCATAGGTTGGCCGATCAGCCATTCCCGTTCGCCACTTATTCATGGCTACTGGCTCAAGCAGCATGGTATTGATGGTAGCTATACGCGTCAGCCCGTGGAACCTGATGAGCTTGATGGATTTCTCTCCGCACTGGAACGGCAAGGATATGCCGGCTGCAATGTGACTCTACCTCATAAAGAGAACGCATTTCACCTCGTCACTCCGGCGGATCAATCGACAGAACGGCTGGGTGCCGTCAATACTGTGTTCTTGGAAGATGGAAGGCTGCTCGGTACAAATACCGATGGTGAAGGTTTCATCAATAACCTGCTGAGCAGCGCTCCGGATCTTCAACTCAGGAACAGCCAAGCTGTTGTGCTCGGGGCGGGGGGCGCATCGCTTGCCGTTGTCAATGCCATTCTCGAACAAGGTGTGAGTGAAGTGCTTGTGTTTAACCGGACCAGGGAGAAGGCTGAACAATTGAAAGCCCGTTTCGGTGGGCGGGTCAGGGCAGCTGATTGGGAAAAAGCAGCCGACCAGATTTCAGAGTGCCGCCTTCTGGTCAATACGACGTCACTGGGCATGAGAGGTCAACCGGCTCTTGATATCAATCTCACGCGGCTTAACCCCGAAGCCGTGGTTACGGATATTGTCTATACGCCATTGCGCACCAGGCTGCTTCAGGACGCAGCGGCTCGTGGAAACCATGTGGTCGAAGGTCTTGGCATGCTACTTCATCAGGCAGTCCGTGGTTTTTCGTTGTGGTTCGGTGTGACGCCCATGGTTACAGCAGAGCTTCATGATCTTGTCGCTCGTGACATTGACCCTGATTATCGCCGATGATTGTCGTCGGGCTGACAGGATCGATTGCCATGGGGAAGAGCGAAACGGCCAAGATGTTTGCGGCCCGCGGCATTCCCGTGTTTGATAGTGACGCGGCCGTTCATAAGCTTTATGCCCCTGGCGGCGCTGCTGTTGCGGCGATTGCCACATTGGCTCCGTCTGTCGTTATTGATGGTGGTGTGGACCGCCGCAGGTTGGCGGCACAGGTTGTTGAGGATCAGGGCCTGTTGAAGAGGATCGAAGCGGTGGTTCATCCTCTGGTCAAGGCGCGGCAAAGCGCCTTTCTCAAGGCGGCTGAAGATGCCGGTTGCGATATGGCACTTCTCGATATTCCGTTGTTGTTTGAAACAGGCCGCGACGCGGAGGTGGACGTGATTGTTGTTGTTTCGGCAGGCGCGCAATTGCAGAAAGATAGGGCCATGAAACGTCCAGGAATGACGATCGACAAGCTTGATTTCATTCTGTCTCGGCAACTGCCCGATCAACAGAAGCGCGAACGGGCGGACTATGTGATTGATACATCAGTCAGCCTTGCTGATACCTCACGTGAGGTTGACAGGGTTATCGCAGCAATCAGAAGCAAGGCCATTCATTAAAGATGCGTGAAATCATTCTGGATACTGAAACAACAGGTCTTGACCCAGCATCGGGGGACAGGATCGTGGAAATCGGCGCGGTGGAATTGCTCAATCACCTGCCAACCGGACGGACCTTTCATGTCTATATCAACCCTGAACGCGACATGCCGAAAGAGGCTGAAGCCGTGCATGGCTTGTCCACCGCGTTTCTCAGCGACAAGCCGGTCTTTGCCTCAATAGCCAAGGACTTTCTCGACTTCATTGGGAATGCAATGCTCGTCATTCACAATGCGAGTTTTGATGTGGGCTTTCTCAATGCCGAACTGGGTTTTCTCGGCCAATCCTCCATTCCGCCGGAGCGCGTGATTGATACGCTGCACATCGCACGCCAGAAACATCCCGGCTCCGCCAACAGCCTCGATGCATTGTGCCGCCGCTATGGTATCGACAACAGCAAGCGCACCAAGCATGGTGCCTTGCTGGATTCGGAACTTCTGGCGGACGTCTATCTCGAGCTTATCGGGGGCCGGCAAAGGGCTCTGGTGCTTGAAGCCACGGTTACGAAAAGGGCAACGACGATTGTCGCCGCCCATGTCGAACGCCAGCGCACCGCGCCCCTGCCATCACGGGTGACGGATGAGGAGCGGCAATCTCATGCCTTGTTTGTTGAAGGGCTGGGTGAGCATGCCCTCTGGAAGCAAGTCCTGAATTAGGCCTGTCCCGCCGTCTGTTGCTGCATGCGGCGCTGATAGAGCTGAGCGAAATCGATCGGATCGAGCATCAGCGGCGGGAAGCCGCCATTGCGCGTCGCTTCCGCCATGATCTGGCGCGCGAAGGGGAACAGCATGCGCGGGCATTCGATCAGTACTGCAGGGTGAAGCAGCTGTTGGGGAAAGTTCTCAAGCCGGAATGTACCTGCATATATGATTTCTGCGCCAAACATCACCTTGTCTTGGTGGGTCGCCTTGGCATCCAGATGAAGTTCGACTTCAAAATCCGAAGCGGACAAATTGCGGGCATTGACGTTGACCGATACAGCAATGTCTGGCTGTTGAATCAGGCTCTGGGGAGCGTTGGGGTTCTCAAAGCTCAGGTCCTTCAGGTACTGTCCCAGAACGCGCACTGTCGGAGCGGCGGCAGGTTGATTTGCGGTTTCGGTTTCAGTCTCGGTCATGATGAGCCTCTCTTGCAATCCGGGCCTTGGCTAACATGCGCCTTGCGGAGCCGCAAGCGAGGAGAAATGCCGGGGCTACCTCAGCCCTTGCCATTGCCGGAAGATGGTGGAGCTTCAACCTCTGCGGCGATTTCGATCGCTTCTCCGTCAATCACCGTGTCGAAGCGCCGTTCTTCGAAAAGCTGGCCGCGTTTTGCCCCGGCGGTTGAAAAGGTTTCGACATGGAAGCGGGTGCGAAACCAGTCCTGCACTGGGGGCAGGAGGGCCAATACGGCCAGGATATCGCTGAAAAATCCTGGGATGAGGAACAGAAGGCCAGAAAGTACCCTCGAAACAGCCAGGATTCCTACACCATGCATGGCTGGCGACGGCTGAATCGGAGCCCGGACTGCCCCCATAATCGAGGTTCCTGCCGATTTGATTAGCTTCATGCCGAGGAACCCCCCGGCGAACAGCAGGAGAACCGTTGGAATCACCCCCAGGGTTCTTCCC
>JBIIGF010000478.1:0-2643 GCA_044236665.1 Aestuariivirga sp.
TGCCATCCAGCATGCCGATGATGACGGCTGCCAGAACGCTGCCCTTGATCGAGCCGAGCCCGCCGATAATGACCACGATGAAGCTCATCAGCAGCGGATCAAGCCCCATCAGGTAATGCGCCTGCTGGATCGGCACGATCAGCACGGCGGCGATGGCCACCAGCGCGGCACCCGCCACGAACACCGCCGCATAGACCTTGTTGACGGGAATTCCGAAAGCAGTGGCGGTTTCACGATCGAACTGGGTGACGCGCATGATGAGGCCGAAGCGGGTACGCGCCAGCACCCACCACACGGTGAGCAGCAGCAGCGCAGAGGCCGCGACAACGAACAGCTTGTAACCCGAGAAGCCGAACCACGGGAAGGCGATGCGGTAGGTGAAGGGGGCGGCGACGGGCTTGGCATCGGCCCCGAACACGCTGAGCGCAAGTTGCTGGATGACGAACATCAGCCCGATCGTTGCGACGATCGTTGCCTCGGGATCATAGTTGATCCGCCTGAGCAGCAGGCGCTCGGTCAGGTAAGCGAGAAAGCCCACGGCCAGCGGGGCGGCCACCAGCGCCGCAATGAAACCGGCGAGCGGCCCGCCGGGAACAAGTTTCGCAACCCACCATGCCAGCATGGCGCCCAGCATGAAGAATTCGCCATGCGCCACGTTGACAACGCGCATGACGCCGAACACCAGCGACAGGCCGAGCGCCGACAATGCCAGCACGGCGGCGGCGACGGTGCCTTCGAGAAGGGCCAGAAGGAGATGCGGGAAAAAAGCCAATGCGCCAGCGCCACCGCGAAGAGGGAGAGGATGGCCGGGTCAGACCCGGCCATGATGAGGCGTTGCGAAGATCAGAGCGGCATCTTGGTGTAGTCGACCTCTGGCGGATATTCGCCCTCCGCAATCGTGGTGCGGTAGACGAGTTCGCCAACACCGTTCTTCACCTGCGTGATGTTCTGGTGGCCGAACACCTGGTGCGTCTTGCCGTTGAACAGCTTGTCGCCCTGCGGGTGCTCGTTGCCCTCGGCCATGGTGGTGATGGCCTCGGTCGCCTCGATCAGCTTGGCCTTGTCGGCCGGGCCCTGATAGCCTGCCGCCTCCATGGCCTGCTTGATCACATAGAGCGTCTCCCAGCAGCCGAACATGTGGGAATAGGTCGAGACGTCGGCCGGATCCGAAACGCTTGCGCCATAGGCGTCAACGCCCACCTTGCCGCGGTAGAAGGTATCGGCCGCCGTGGGGTTGGCCCCCGCATAGCGCGGATAGCCTTCCCAGAAATAAGAGCCCTCGAGGAATTCGAGGCCGGGGCTCTTCAGGTCCACCGCTTCGAGGCTGTCGATGAAGCCGAACAGCGGCGGATGCTCCGAGCCGAAATGCTCACCGAGTTCCTTGACGAAGGTGAGAACGGCGGGACCGACCATGACATGGTAGATGACATCCGTATCCGCCGGGATCTGCGGGAAGTAGCGGGTAAAGGATGTTTCCGTCGGCGGAATCGGGATCAGCGCATTCACCTCACCGCCCTGCGCCTTGATGGCGGCGGAGAAGTAGTCGCGGTGGTCATAGCCGAAGGCGAAGTCCGGATAGATCATCGTCACCTTCTTGCCGAGGTTCTTGGCGATCCACGGCGCAAGGCAGATGACCTGGCTCCTCACATCGGTGATGCCGGGCTGGAACGTATAGCGGTTGAGCACGCCCGAGGCCACGTGATGGCCCTCCGACACGACGTAATAGGGCAGCTTCAATTCACCCGCGCGCGGCGCGGCACCCATGACGACATGGCTGAACAGCGTGCCGTAGCCCACATCGCACTTGTGCTGGGTGGCGAATTTCTCGACCACTTCGGCGCCACGGCCGGGGTCGGTGCCATCATCCTCGGCGATGATCTCCACCGGGCGGCCATTGATGCCGCCCTGCTCGTTGATGAGTTTGACCGCTGCATCCGTGGTGCGTTCATACCAGCGGCCATAGGCAGCGCCGATGCCGGTGCGGTGAACCTGAAAGCCAATGCGGATCGGTGCGGAGGACTGAGCCTGCGCATAGCGCACGAAACCGGGCCCCACTGAGAGGCCGCCCGCGAGGGAGGCGGCGACCCCGGCGCCGGCGAGTTTCAGGGCGTTGCGGCGTGAAAGGCGCTTTTTCGCAGGCACGATCAATTTCGGATCCGGCATGGTGTCCTCCTGATTTGCCGCCACCCGATCGGGAGGCGTGGTCTTCGCCAAGACCAATCATATCAAAAGAATCGTTGCCGGATAGGGGCAGGAATCGGACGGGCCTCAAGCCAGCTTCCGCAACAGATCGACCAGGGCGCGGCGCTCCGCCCGGTCGAGCGGCTTGAGCGTCTCAGCCGTGATGGCAGCGGCGGCATTGAGCCCGCGTTGCACCGCGGCAATCCCCGCTGGCGTGATGGCGACGCGCATCCGACGGCCATCGTCCGGGTCGGGCGAGGTTGCAACGAAGCCCCGCTTCGTCAGCCGGTCCACCACACCCTTGATGGTGGCGGCATCCATGGCCGTTTCCCGGCCCAGCAGGTTCTGGGTCACCGACTGATGCTCGGCAAGTTTCACCAAGGCTGCCCACTGGGTGGGCGTCAGCTCGTCCGTCATGTGCGCGGCGAAGATCGCGGCGTGGCGCTGGCCGGCGCGGCGCAG
>JBIIGF010000477.1:0-2643 GCA_044236665.1 Aestuariivirga sp.
CCGCCGAGCAGCGTTGCCACGGCCCCCGCCGCCGAAAGCGTGACAGCCCCCCCAAGCATGATGGCCGTGGCCTGGCGGATCGAGCCGAGGATTACCAGCAGCAGGATGAAGGTGAGCCCGACTGACAGGACGGCAGGCACCAGAAAGTCGCGCAGCTGGCTCGGTGCCGCGGCAAGGGCGCGGCGCGGCCAAAGCCAGCTGACACCCTCGACCCCGTTGGAGGCCTCGCGCGCCATGAGGGCGGCCTGCCGCTCCATGCCGGGCCTTGGTGTGGCCAGCACGAACCAGCGCTTGGCCTCCACGCCACCATCGAGGCCCGCCAGCGCCAGCCAGCGGACGGGGCGCGGCTGGCCCTTGACCTGCGCCTCGAACGCAGCGGCGGCGGCCAGCAGCATCGCCTCAAGGCCGGGCGGCGAACGCCCCTGCTCCACCGCCTTGCCGATCTCGTGCACCAGTGCTGCAAACCCGGTGATGTCGGGAGAGGCCGCCATGGCCTGATACAGCGGCTCCTTCTGCAGGAAGCCGTCAACCCGGCGCCGCAGATCCTCCTGATCGCGGTAGAGAAGCGCATTCGTTTCGTAGAAGGCCCCGGTGCCCGGCACGAAGGCCGACAGGAAGAGATCGCTGCGGGCCGCCAGCGTGGCCGCCAGCGCCACCGCCTGCTGGCGCGTGGTTTCAGGATCGCCACCGGACACGATGGCGAGGAAGGTCTGGTCCACGCCGGGGAACTGCGCTTCGAGTGCAGCCTGATGTTCCGCCGTCACGGCGTCGAGGGAAACACGCGGGCTCCGGTCCGGGTCGATCGCCAGCCGTGATACGGCGAAGCCCGCACAGGCCAGAGCGATAACGCCGAAGGCCAGCACCACCGCCAGCGCGTTGCCAGTGGAAAACCGGGCAATGCGCGCAAACAGGTTCGGCCGCAGCTTCTGCCGCGGCACGGCGCTTTGCGGCGGCGGCCTTCCACTCCAATGGGGTTGATCCCAACTCATGCGCCTGTCTGAACGATCCCCCAGCTCTGCTGTTGCAGATTCGCTTGCCTATCAGCATCATAGGCCAGTTTCCATGGAAAGGAAAAATGGCATCATGGCTGGAAAACCGGGCGGCAACCGCGGCTGGCAAACCGAAACCACCGCCGTCCACGCAGGCGAATTCGTCGATCCCGCCACGCGTGCATCATCACCCAATCTGGTCATGTCGGTCACCTTCGCGCCCGAGCGCCTCACCGGCTTTTCCGCCCGTGACGAGCAGGGTTATGAGGGGTACGTCTATGGCCGGGTGGGAAGCCCCACCGTGGCCCAGCTCGAAGCCAAGCTTGCAGCACTCGAAGGCGGTGCGGCGGCACTGTGCTTCGGCTCCGGGGTTGCCGCCGCCCATGCAGTGATCTGCGGCCGCCTGAGCCGGGGCGACCATCTGATCGTGCCGGACGCCAATTACGTCGGCATCGCCGAACTGGCGCGCGATACGCTGCCCCGCTACGGGATCGACGTGTCCTACGTCGATGTCTCGGAGCCAGAGGCAGTGGCCGCCGCCATCCGTCCCTCAACCAAAATGCTGTGGCTCGAAACCCCCGCCAACCCGACGATGAAGCTTGCCGACATCGCCCTTCTCGCCAGGCTGGCCCATGACAAGGGTGTGCGCGATGTGGCGGTCGATTCGACCTATGCCACCCCGATGGCGACGAAGCCCCTCGAACTCGGGGCGGATTTCGTGGTGCATTCGCTGACCAAATACATCGGCGGCCACGGCGATGCGATGGGCGGCGCGGTGATCGGCCGGAATGGCGAAGACATGGCGGCCCTGAACCTCGAAGCCTCGGTGCATTTCGGTGGCGTGCTCTCGCCCTTCAATGCCTGGCTGATCCTGCGGGGCGCCGCGACCTTGCCGATCCGCATGCGCGCCCATGAAGAGGCCGCCTTCAAGGTGGCACGCTTCCTCGAAGGCCATCCGGCGGTGGCGCGCGTCTTCTACCCGGGCCTTCCCTCCCACCCGCAGCATGAGCTGGCGCGGCGCCAGATGCGCAATTTCTCCGGCATGATGACCTTCCAGGTGAAGCGCCCCGGCCCGGAGATCGCCGCGCGCATGGTGAAGGAGCTGGAGATCATCCACTATGCCGTGTCGCTCGGCCACCACCGCAGCCTGATCTACTGGATCGGCACGGACGACATCCAGGCGTCCACCTTCCGTCACGATGCAGAGCAGCTTCGCCGCTACCGTGACTATGCAGGCGATGGTGTGTTCCGGCTCTCGGTCGGCATCGAGAACGGCGACGACCTGATCGCCGACCTCGCGCGGGTTCTCTAGCGAGTTCGGAATGCCGGTGTGTGCCGCATCATCAGGCTCAGACGCTTACATCGTTCTCCGCCGGAGTGACGGACAATGGTGGCGGAGAGGCCCAAATGTGGGTCCGTCAGCCATCATTCCGTTCTAGGCGGGCGGCGCCGCGCGGGCAGCTTCCGCCAGCCTGTGGCGCCGGTGAGAGCGCATGCTGAACGGTATGAGCGCGAGGTAGCCCACGCTCACCACGCTGAGGAACTCCCACGGATAGGCAATCATCATGACGACGGCGAACACGGCGAGCCCCAGCACCGGCAGCACCATGTCGCCCCTGATCGGGCCGAGGTTCTTGCCCGAATAGGTGGGGAT
>JBIIGF010000479.1:0-2642 GCA_044236665.1 Aestuariivirga sp.
CGTGGGCGAGATGGCCGGGCGCAGCGCCGTCGCCGAGGTGATGGACAGCGCCGGGCCGGTCAGTTCCGTGGCGCTTGAACTGAAGGCGCTCGAGGCTGCCATGGCCGATCCGGCGCGGACTGACGAGATCGACGCCCTGATCGAGCGCTACGGCGAAGTGCAGGCACGGTTCGAGGAACTCGATGGCTATGCGATGGAGAGCCGCGCCCGGGAGGTTCTGGCCGGGCTCAGCTTCAGCCAGGAGATGATGGATGGCGATGTTGGCGCTCTGTCGGGCGGATGGAAGATGCGTGTCGCACTGGCCCGCATTCTCCTCATGAAGCCGGACGCGATGCTGCTGGATGAACCAAGCAACCATCTTGATCTCGAAAGCCTGATCTGGCTTGAGCAGTTTCTCAGGGATTACGACGGCATGCTGATCATGACATCGCATGACCGCGCTTTCATGAACCGCATCGTATCCCGGATCGTGGAGATCGACGGCGGCGAACTCAACAGCTATTCCGGCAATTATGAATTCTACGAGCAGCAGCGCGCGCTGAACGAGCGCCAGCAGCAGGCCCAGTTCGAGCGGCAGCAATCCATGCTCGCCAAGGAAATCAAGTTCATCGAGCGGTTCAAGGCGCGCGCCTCGCACGCCGCACAGGTTCAGAGCCGAGTCAAGAAACTGGAGAAGATCGACCGTGTCGAGCCGCCACGGCGGAGGCAGACGGTATTGTTTGAGTTTCCCGCCGCTCCACGCTCCGGAGAAGACGTGGTGTCGCTTCGCAATGTGCACAAGCGCTATGGGCAGCGTAACATTTATGAGGGGCTCGATTTTCAGGTGCGGCGCAGGGAGCGCTGGTGTGTGATGGGGGTGAATGGTGCTGGCAAGTCGACCCTGCTGAAACTGGTGACGGGTACGACCGAGCCCGACGAAGGCCGGGTGACCTTGGGCGGCAGTGTGAAGATGGGCTATTTTGCCCAGCATGCGATGGAATTGCTGAATGGCGAGGAGACGGTCTTTCAGTCTCTTGAGTCAGCTTTTCCGCAGGCCGGGCAGGGCTCGCTCAGGGCGCTCGCCGGGTGTTTCGGTTTCTCCGGCGATGATGTGGACAAGCGTTGCCGCGTCCTTTCGGGCGGCGAGAAGGCGCGCCTTGTGATGGCGAGGATGCTTTATGATCCGCCGAATTTCCTCGTGCTGGACGAACCGACCAACCACCTCGATCTGCTGACCAAGGAAATGCTGATCAAGGCCCTTGCTGACTATGACGGCACGATGCTCTTCGTCTCGCACGACCGTCACTTCCTTGGCTCCCTCTCCAACCGAGTGCTCGAGGTGACGCCTGAGGGCGTTCGCCAGTATGGCGGCGGCTATACGGAATATGTCGCCAGCACCGGTCAGGAAGCACCAGGCCTTCACATGTGAGCATGGGAAATTGCAGGTGACGACAGGACTTCAGGGCAGCCCATAATGAACTCATCGCATTTTCTACATGATGGCATGCGAACCTTGGGGGCTCAGGGGTGAGCGATTACCATCTCCTGATCTTTCAGACGCACGGACTGCAGGATGTCGCCGATTTCGAGGCGATGCGGGATGTTATTCACGCCCGCTATCCGGAGATCAGGACTTTCATCTATTCCATCAGTCTCAAGGAGGAAGACCTTTATCAGGTCGAGAACAATCCGGATGGGGTCATCCCGGTCAGCATCGCGATCGATGAAGATAGTCCTGTCTGGAGGCAGGTCGCGGCAAAGCCGACGCTGATGTTCTCTCCTGTTCCTCTGGAACTGCGGTCCAATCTGCGTGGATACCGGATGTTTGCCCAGCACCTCTCCAAACTCGATGAAATGCGCGTGCTCGGCAGTATGGGATTCCCCGTGCCGCGCACCATTGAGTTGACGCGAGGCACCGTCCTCGACGAGCGTGAGTGGGGTCCACTGGTCGTCGTGAAGCCAATAAGCGGTCGCGGCGGCGATAGTGTCCGCTTATTGAAGACGGAAGATGTGTCCCGCCAGATCAGGACTGGTTCAGTTCTTTCTGAAAGTGGCAGTCCGTTGCTGGTGCAGCAATGGATAAACACCGGTCCGTGCATCAGTGGTTACCGTGCGATGACGGTGCTCGACAAGGTCGTTTACATCGTGAACACGACAGTCCTCGAAGCATCCGATTTCTCGCCTGCGGTGATCGGTGGGGCGGGATTGAATGTCGCCTATGTTCGCAGGCCGCGCCAAAAGCAACTGGTGAAGGAGTGGGACGTTCATCAGTTGGCGGCAAGGATCTGCCGCAATCTTGATTTTACCACGACATTCGGGCTGGACATCTTGCGGGAGGCTGGCACGGATCAACTCTATGTAATCGAGATGAACTCCGGCTTCCCGACATGGCAGTTGTCGTCGCGCTACATCAAATGGCTGGACTCACAGGTCGGGTCTCTCAAGCGAGCGGATCGATACGCCCAATTCAATGCGATCGAGGAGATTGGCCATTCGCTAGCGCATGCGGTCTTCAGGTTGGCGCGTTAGCAGGCTACCGTCAGAGCAAATTCCACATGCGTGCTTTGCTCCACTGATGGGTTGTGACTGACGATCATGATCTCGAACCTCGCGGCGGCTTGAGGCCAGGTGACAAAGCGAAATGGTAAGGTTGGTATTTCCTG
>JBIIGF010000481.1:0-2636 GCA_044236665.1 Aestuariivirga sp.
GCCCGTTCCGAGGCCAACGGAGAGAGAAAAGAAGATGACGCTTGACGCATAGCCCATGGCCGCCGTGATCGCCGTCTGCTGAAGCTGTGCGAGATAGAACAGGCTGGTGAGGTCAACGAGAAACAGCGCCATCGTGCCGATGGCGCCTGTCAACGTCATGACGAGGACGTGACGAGCGATCGAACCCACCGTGAACCGCGCAGCTTTCGCGGTACTCTCTCCCGCTGTCGAGGACGCCTCCATGCCTATGGAACACCAATATATTGCGATAACACGCGGGCTTTCAGGTCACGCCAGTGAAGCTCCCGCGTCATCAACTTGGTTCTGTGCATCAGGCCGGAATACGCACGAGGAGTTCCTTGAAGCCCCGCACGAATGCCGAGCGGATCCTGACCGGGGGCGCCATAACCTCAATGGACGGAAAGCGCCGCTGGATCTCCTCCCAGAGAATGCGAAGCTGCATTTCCGCCAGTCGGTTTCCGAGGCAGCGATGGATGCCGAAGCCGAAGGAAAGGTGCTGGCGGGCCCGGGGCCTGTCGATGATGAAGCGGTTGGCGTCTACGATGGCATGCTCATCGCGATTGCCCGAGATATACCACATCACGACCTTTTCCCCCGGCTTGATCTTCTTTCCGCCGAGTTCAACGTCCCGAACCGCTGTTCGGCGCATGTGGGCGAGTGGCGTCTGCCAGCGGATGATTTCGGGTACGAAGGTGTCGATCAGGGCCGGCTTCGCCCTGAGTTTCGACCACTCATCCGGGTTCTCTGACATGGCGAGCAGTCCACCCGTCATCGAGTGTCGCGTCGTGTCATTGCCGCCCACGATGAGCAGGACGAGGTTCCCCATCAGCTCCCGCGAGGACATGTTCCGCGTCTGGGGGTTATGGGCCAGCATGGAGACGAGGTCGTGCCTCGGTCCTTCTGCCGCCCTTGCCGCCCAAAGCCTCTGGAAGTAGGCGAGCATCTGCTCCATCTCGGCGCGCTTTTCTGCGTCAGAGGGTGCGTTGGGATCTGCCACCTTGTAGGAGGTAAAGACATCTGACCAGTGGGCAAGCAGATGCCGGTCTGCGATCGGAAAATCGAAGAGCGTCGCCAGCATGAGTGTCGTCAGCTCGATCGAAACCTGATCCACCCAGTTGAATGTTTCCCCCCGCGGAAGCCGGTCAAGCACCGTGCAAGTTCGCTCACGGATGAGCTCTGCCATTTTTGCAAGGTTCTCTGGAGCGAAAATGGGGCTCACCGCACTGCGCTGGCGCTCGTGCTCCGGGGGATCCATTGCGATGAACATCTGCAGCCGTTCCTCGACAACTGGCGAGTTGAAGAGTGTAATGCCGCCATGCGACCAGTCCGACGAGAACACATCGTGGTGGGTATCGACATGCATGATGTCTTCGAAGCGCGTGACCGACCAATACGGCCCCCAGATGGCGCTGTCGCAGAAATGCACGGGATCGTCCCGCCGAAGCCTTGCGAAGTAGTGGCCAATCGTATCCTGGACGAAATACTCTGGCGTTCCCGGGTCGATCGCCTCGATCGGCATTGAGAAGGCCTCATCGCGGGCCATGGCCTGCATGTCGTTGGCAGTCGGTGTCATGTCCGTAGCCTCTCTTCGCTCGCGTCAGCGGGTTGATGGCTTAAAGGGTTGGTCGATGAGGCTCGGCTCGTCGAGGTGGCGCTGGAGGATGTCCAGAAAGAGCCCAACATGATAGCCGTCGACGAGGCTGTGGTGTGTCTGCATCGCAATGGGTGCCTTCGTCTTTCCGTTGTCCTCGTACATTTTGCCGATGCCGAAGACGGGGGTCGATGCGATCCGGCTTGAATAGGGAAAGCTCAGGGAGGTGAAGCTGTTCCAAGGGTTGTTGGTTATGAAGATCTGGCCCTGATTGTCTGAACCGAGATTGGGTTCGTTTCCGAGGGCCGCGCGGTCGCAGATCGCCACATTGGCTGGATAGTCATTGGCGAAGCTGTCCGAGAAGACGCCCTTCGAGAAATAGATGTTCTTGTCAGGCCCGAGGATCGTGAAGGATGGAATGATCCGGTCGTAGTCGACCAGCTGGTCGTTCACAATGCGGTGGCGCATCTCCGGCACGTGGTTCACGGCGCGCGTCAGGATGAAGCCAAACGTAAGTGAGAACCGCAACTTCCTGCTCTTGGCGTGGCTGAGCAGGGCGGAGACATCGAACTGCAGTGTGCGGGTGACTACGGGTATCTCGAACGTCAGAAAGTGCTTGTAGACGTTCCGCCGCGGATAAGTTTCCAGATCAATCGGCCTGGCTGTTGGCCACTGAAAGTCCGTCATCCCGGCTGTCCCCCCCCATACACTCGAACCCGCCCCGGGGCTTCGGGGCGCGCGGTGATTTGCCTTGTCGAAGCATGAATATGCCGCATGTGGGGCACCGTCGACATCATATTTTTGGAACTCGTTTATCTGATTTCTCCGGATAAGTCCGCGGCCACCAACTGCGTGGGAGACGGGAGCCCACGGCGACTGTGAAAGGTCCGGTATAGCTTGCTGGCGGCCGCCAGCGATGATGGGAATCCTTGCGGAGGCGTCGCCTGCAGACGAGCCGCGGAAAAGAATGTCAACCGCCGGGGCCGCCATCAGGTCTTCAATATCAATGTCGTTCTTGATGCTC
>JBIIGF010000480.1:0-2636 GCA_044236665.1 Aestuariivirga sp.
GCGGATGGCGACAGCTTCGCGCTGCGCTGCGCGGAAACCCGGCTGGGCGAACCCGGCCCCGATGGCCGCCGCAAGCCGGAACTGGTGCCCGGCTCGGAGCGCGACATCGATTGCGGCATGGTGATCATGGCGGTGGGCCAGAAGGCCGCCTCCGACGAGCTGGATGCCAAGGGCCTGATGGCGGGCGAGCGCGTCAGGACCGACTGGGAGTCGATGCGCACCGCCGACCCCAAGGTATTTGCCGCCGGTGACGGCGCGTTCGGTGGCTCCACCATCGTGATGGCGATGATGCATGGCCACCGCGCCGCGCATTATGTGAAGGCGTTCCTCGATGGCATCACGGAGCCGCTGCCCTACCGTACGCCCTACCGCACCCGCCGCGTGCCCGCCGCGCAGGACATCAACTGGGAAATCTTCCCCCGCCGCGAACAGCAGTTCAACGGGCTGGGTGCCAATCCCGTGGCTTTCCCGGAAATCGAAACCACCTATGACCTGAAGACCGCCAAGGAAGAAGCCGCGCGCTGCTACCGCTGCGATGCGGAAACGGGCTCCTCGGATTACTCGGTCAAGACACGCGAAGACATCTTCGTGATGGCCCGCACCCCGGTGACGGATGTGCGGACCCAGGCGGCGATCCTTGAGAAGCGGCTGAAGCCCAAGGCCGATCCGTTCCCGGTCAACCACCATGCCTCCTTCGACGACCTGGTGCTGCTGCCGGCGAACCTGTCGCGCCTGGTGATCGACCCCTACCGCGACTCGTGCAACACCGCGACTGACATCGCAGGCAAGGTGAAGCTCGACATTCCGGTCGTTGCCGCAGGCATCGACGATCTTCCCGCCGAAGCAAAGCCTGCGCTTGGCGCGGCGCTGGCCAATGTCGGCTCCGCCTACGTGTCGCGCAGCCCGCTGCCGCACAGCAAGGCGCCGTGGCTGCAACTGCTGGAACCGGGCGGCAAGGCTGACCAGGGCGCGGTGGGTCAGGTCTATGTGCTGCCGATGGGCTTCGCGCCCTTCAAGGTGGAGAAGCAGCCGGGAATGCTCACTGGCCTCGTCGCAAGGTCGACGGACCTCGAGCAGGCCATTCCCTTCGCACTCGAGCATGGCTTCGACCTGATGCTGCTCGACGGCACGCCGGGCATCAGCCTCGCCTGGTCCGAACTGAAGGGCTACCCGGACTTCACCGTGCTGCGTGAGGCGATGCGCATCATCCGCCGGATGAACCGCGAGGAAGACATCGACTTCATCTATTTCGGCGGCGTGCGCTCGGGCACCGACATCGCCAAGCTGATCGGGCTTGGGGCGAAGGCCGGCGCCATCGGCATGAATCTGGCGCTGGCGCTGGGCGGCGAGATCGGCCCCAAGGGCCTGTCCTTCTTCGGCGACCGCACCGACGAGGAGCGCGCCGATGCAGCGGCCTCGCTGATCAACGCCATGTCGGCGGAAGCCGCCATCATGACGCGCTGCACCGGCAAGACGGACCTGCGCAACATGGAACCCGAGGACATCCGCGCCATCACACTTGCCAGTGCCAGAGCCTTCGGCCTGCCGCTGGCCGGCGCCAAGCGCGGCACCGTCATCGAGGCGGCAGAGTAAGTTTCACGAAACCGAAACGGCGATGAAAGCGGCCCCTGAAAGGCCGCTTTTTCCTTGGGTGCCGGATTTCAGAAAACACGCCATACGGCGGATGTTTCGAGCATAAATTGCGCAGAGGCCCCGGCAGGACTATTGATCACAAAGTTGACAATAGTTGGTACTATCCGGACCGGAGTCTGTCATGTTCGGCTGGCTGTTGATATAAGTTGCACCCATATATGAACCATAAGCGCCAAAATCCCCGTTGCGTCACGAAGGCCAGCGCGATCCTCGCCGCCGCATTCCTTGCAGTTGGCGCGCCCGCGCTGTCATTCGCGCAGACGGCACCCACCAAGCTGGTCGACCCTGCCGCGATCGAGCAGGAGATCGCCAGCACGGGCAAGAGCCGTGTGATCGTCTATCTGGCGAATGAAGCGAATGTGGGCGCCTTTGCCAGGATGCTGGCGGAGAAATCCGGCCGCCCAGCGGCGCTGACCAGGATCAGCGAGATCATCGACGCCGCCATCCGGCGGAATTTCCCGGCCGGCCGGACCGCGGCGGGCAGCGCGATCAAGCGCTTTGCACTGATGCCTGCTTTTTCAGCTGAGCTGTCGCAGGCCGATCTGGCAAGGCTCAAGGCTGACCCCAATGTCATCAAGATCGAGATTGACGAGATCAAGATGCCGGTACTCAACGCAACCATGCCGTTGATCGGGCTTCCCGCCGGGGCGAACAGCCCTGCGCAGGAACCGAGCGGGCTGGGGCGCACCGTTGCCGTGATCGACACTGGCGTGCAGTCGGATCATCCGTTCCTCAGTCCCCGGGTCGTGGCCGAAGCCTGTTTCGTGACCACGGCGCGCTGCCCCAACGGGTCCACCACCCAGACAGGCCCCGGCGCGGCCCAGCCTGCCAGCGGAGCCGATCACGGCACCCATGTGGCCGGGATTGCGGTTGGGTCTTATGGGGCCGGCGCACCCGTCGCACGCGGCGTCGCCAATCGCGCCGGCCTGGTGATGGTCAATGTCTTCGGGTCGCAACGGGGTGCCTATACGAGCGACATCATC
>JBIIGF010000482.1:0-2633 GCA_044236665.1 Aestuariivirga sp.
TGCGCAGCGAGGCTTTCGAAGGTGTTGACCACATGAACGGTGCACATGACATCCTCACGGCCCGCGGGTGCGAAGGGATTCAGCATCAGCTCTTGTCTCCTGTCGGTCGCAGAAAGGTTTCGAACACACGGGCATTGGCGTGGCCATAGGCATTGAGTTCAAGGCGTACGCCCGTGGTGGTGTCGACCAGCATCAATTCGCCGCTGCTCAAGCGCTCGAGGCGGTAGGCATCGGCCGGGTGGAATTCATTGGTGCGGCGCAGGCGGTTGAGGCCGCGCAGGACGCCCGGAATGAAGCCTTCCTTGCCGGCGAGGGTGATCGTCTCGCCGGTCTGGGCGTCGATCACCGCGACATCGCCGTGGTTGTCGGTCTGGAAGCTCAGCAGCCGGCTTTCGAGCACCTCTCCGCTGCTCACCGTCTGCTGCGGCGTGAAGCCCGTGAGGCGGGCGCCCGCAACCAGCAACAGTGCGAGCAGCGCCATGCCGAAGCTCATCGCCAGCGGCAGGGGCGGGATATGGCTGGGTGAGGAGCGTGTGGCCATGATTTATGCCGCCGCCGGAGTGGGAGAGCTGATCATGCGGGGCGCGGGCTCCGGTCTGGCGAGCGGCTCTGTGGCTTGGCCGTTGAGTGCGGCGGCCAGCAGGCCCGCCACCCGGTCGGCATCGGCGATGCAGCGCAGGGAAGGCTGCGGATGCGCCATGTGAAAGCGCCTGGCATGCGGCCACAGCAGCATATAGGCAACCCGCTCCTTGCTGTTGAGCTTCAGGGCGATATCTCCGGAGGCATTGCGGAACAGCCGCAGCGATGCGCCGTCGATCTGCTTGAACGGCAGGTTGATGGTGACGGACAGCGCCATGCCGATGCGCATGACGATCCGCTTGTTGGTGATCGTGTAGACGCTGGTGCGCGCACTCAGATAGGCAAGTCCGGTGAGCAGGCCCGCCGCGAGGAAGGCCATGATGCCCAGCCACTCGAAGGAGCGGACTGCGCTCAGCAGGCTCTCGCCATCCACATAGCGGAAGGCGGACTGGGCCACGGCAATGGCCGCGAAATACCAGATCACCTTGCGGGCGTGGAAGGCATGAACGGCGAGATCCTGCCAGCGCGGCGCGCCCTGCCAGAGGACGCGCTCGCCCTCGGGCAGGAGTTGCGGCAGGCCCCGGACGGGCTCGAAGTCGAAATCGGAGTGCGCTTCGGTCATAGCAGCGGCTCGGCGCGTTGTGGCGTGGCATAGAGGTGGCCACCTGCGTAGAAGGCGCAGATGCGGTCTTCCTCCAGGCGCGTCACGACATCGGCCTGCCTGGTGCCCGGCACCTTGCTGAAGTGCTCCGACGTGATCGACTTCACCTCGACGCGCTGGCGCGAACCGGAGATGCGCGAGAGCGTGGTGGGCAGCAGCACATTGCGCTTTCCGCCCTTGCTGTCGCCAACCTCGACCTCGAGATAGCGCATGATGTATTCGCCGACGTCAACCCAGACATCCTTCACGGTGCCGCCAACCTTGCCGTCGCAGCCGATCACTGGCATGCCGCGCGGATCGGGGTCGCGTTCCTCGATGTGCCAGCCTTCGGCCTTGCGCAGCGGCACCAGTTTCGGCGTGCCGTTGAGGGCTGCATCGGGAATGTCGAGGCGCTCGGCATAGGCAGCGGGGCCGACGCCATCAACCATCGGGTCGCCCGAAGGTTCGAGCGGGGCACCAGGCCAAGCGCCGACCGGCTCGGCCTTGATGGGGCGCCGGTCATGCGGCTGGGCGCGCGGCGCCTGAACGGTGGAGCCATCGGCCAGCAGGTAGGTCTTGGGTGCGGGCACCCGCGGCCAGCCCTGAACGGCAATGGCGCCGGAACGGTCGGACTCGAGCGGATAGCCCTCGCGCTTGTCCTCCGTGTGCAGATAAATGATGATCACCGCCAGGAAGGCCCAGAATACATAAAGCACGACCTGGGCGACATCGACATACTGGGTAAAGGCTGCAGACATTGGTCTCTCCTTGGATCAGCCTGGATATTGCGCAAGGCCGAAGCCCTGCTGGCGTTTGGGATGACGGCTGCCGCCGCGGACCATGGGCCCGATGACGGCGAGGGTTGCAAACAGAAGCACGATTTCGATGTG
This sequence comes from Aestuariivirga sp., assembly GCA_044236665.1. GTDB lineage: Bacteria > Pseudomonadota > Alphaproteobacteria > Rhizobiales > Aestuariivirgaceae > Aestuariivirga. The sequence goes on from JBIIGF010000482.1 coordinate 2,110, forward strand.
GTAGACGACGATGTAGCCTGCGGCGGGCTCCGTGAACGCGGCGCCAAGGGTGCCGTCCTGGCCGAGCCCAGTCACCATGTCGCGCAGCAGGCCGCTGGCACCGATGGCAAGCCCTGCGGCGGTGGCCTGAACGCCACCCCATGCGCCGAGCGCGAAACCGCTGACATCGCTGCCGCCGGTGGCAGCGAGGTCCATGGCCGCTGTCAGCATGCCGACCGCGAACAGCCCGCCGCCGAGGCCTATGAAGAACGAGCCAGTCTGGAACAGCGAGGGGAGTTCGAGGGCCGGTGCGAAAATGATGGCGGCAAAGGCCATGATCCCTGCGAGAATGCCGAGAGAGGCGAGCCGGAAGGCATTGCCACCACGCCCCAGTTGCCGCGCCGCAAGCGCAAAGCCCGCCAGCGTGCCGGCGGCCAGCGTTGCCGTCAGCATCGTGGTCTGGCCCACGCTCATGCCGAAGACCTGTCCGCCGAAGGGCTCGAGCAGGATGTCCTGCATGCTGAAGGCGGCACTGCCCAGGGCAA
>JBIIGF010000483.1:0-2631 GCA_044236665.1 Aestuariivirga sp.
CAGGCCGAAGCGATCGATGCCGCCATCCTGGATGTGAACGTGCGCGGCGAACGGATCGACCCCGTGGCCGAGGCGCTGCTGGCGCGCGGCGTGCCCGTGCTGTTCGCCACCGGCTATGGTGCGGTGCGCCTGCAGAATGGCGGGGCCGCGGCTGTCATCAACAAGCCCTATACGCAGGACAAGCTGGCCCGCAGCCTGGCGCTGAGCCTAGGTCTCACGGAACCGGGCAAGACGTCCTAGTGCCCGATGGTGCCGGAACGGCCCGATTGCGGGCTTGCCACCCCAGTCCGGGAAGGCAAGCACCACGGAAAGGCAGGAGGCCTGGCGGCCTAGGGTTTCAACTCGACAGTCTGCTTCAGCTTGTCGATGCCGAGAATATCGAGCGCCATCTTCTCGTAGAATGTTTCGCTCGTGCCGCGCCGGATCTTGTGCAGGAAGTATTTTTCAAAGCCGATCTTGGCGCCGTGCACCCACTTGCCTGACGATGACCAGTTGACATTGCGCGGCGGAATCTGCGGCTGGGCCACGAAGGCCACGCCGGAATCGCCGAAGTCCGCAAGACACACGGCGTTCCACGTTGCCTGGTGGCGGGGCTCCTCGCCGCGCAGCATGAGGCCGATGTTCTGGGCGGTGGCCGTCACCATCGATTCGATCATGAAGCCGGTTTTCGGGACGCCACAGGGAACCGGCGTCGCCGCCGTCGGTGCAATGGCAACGCACACGCCAACAGCAAAGATGTTCGGGTATTTCGGGTTGCGCTGGAACTTGTCGATCAGCGTGAAGCCGCGCGGGTTGGACACGCCCTCGATGCCGCGCATCGGCGGAACGCCGCGGAAGGCCGGCAGCATCATCGAATAACCGAAGGGAAGTTCCCTGGTTGCCTTGACGGACCCATCATCGGCAATCTCCTCGACGGTCATCTTGCCTGCCTCGACCTTCTTCACCTTGGCGCTTGTTACCCATTTGATGTGCTTGGCGCGCATCTCGCTTTCGAGCAGGCCCTTGGTGTCGCCCACACCATCGAGACCGAGGTGCCCGATATAGGGCTCGGCGGTCACGAAGGTCATCGGCACGCGGTCGCGGATCTTGCGGCGGCGCAGCTCCGTTTCGAGAATGAAGAGGAATTCGTAGGCCGGACCGAAGCAGGACGCGCCCTGCACCGCGCCCACGATGATCGGGCCTGGGTTCTTGCAGAATGCCTCGAAGGCATCATTCGCCTTCAGCGCATGCGCCACATGGCACACCGACTGGGTGAAGCCTTCAGGCCCCAATCCCTCGATTTCATCAAAGGCCAGTTCGGGGCCAGTGGCATTGATGAGATAGTCATAGTCGATGCTCGTTCCATCCGCCAATTCGACACGGTTCTGCTCCGGCAGCAAATGCTTTGCGGGAACAGCCTTGAAGGCGATGCCCTTCCTGGCGAACACCGGCGCCAGATCCACCTCGATGTCGCCCTGCTTGCGCCAGCCCACCGCCACCCACGGGTTGGACGGGACGAAATGATACTTCGGATCCTTGGTGATGACGGTCAGCGTGTCGCCAGCGCGCAGCTTCTCCTTCATCTCATAGGCCATGATGGTGCCACCCAAACCCGCCCCGAGGACGACGACATGTGCCATGTTTCCAACTCCCATTTCTTGCTTCATTTGCTTCGACGACGGCACGTTCTAAGCTTTGACCTCCTTGTAGCGGAGGACCATGTAGATGGCGGGGATCACCAGCACAGTCAGCAGGGTCGAGGACGCAAGCCCGAACAGGAGCGAGATGGCGAGGCCCTGGAAGATCGGATCCGTCAGGATCACGGCGGCACCGATCATCGCCGCGATGGCGGTGAGCAGGATCGGCTTGAAGCGGATGGCGCCCGCCTTCAGCAGCACATCGCGCAGGTCAGCGCCCGGCATATTGGCATGCTTCACGAAGTCAACGAGCAGGATCGAGTTGCGCACGATGATGCCGGCAAGCGCGATGAAGCCGATCATCGAGGTGGCGGTGAAGGCGGCATGGAACATCCAGTGACCGAGCATGATGCCAATCAGCGTGAGCGGAACCGGGGTGAGGATCACCAGCGGCAGCTTGAAGGAGCCGAACTGCGCCACGACCAGAATGTAGATGCCGAGCAGCGCCACCATGAAGGCGCCTCCCATGTCACGGAACGTCACCCAGGTGACTTCCCATTCACCATCCCACAGCAGGACGGGCTTCGTCTCGTCGATGGGCTGGCCATGCAGCGAGATGACTGGCTTTTCAAGCCCCGTCCAGTCAAGCGAGTCCAGTGCCTTGCCTACTTCGATCATGCCATAGACCGGAGCCTCGAAATCGCCCGCGAGTTCCGCCGTGACCATTTCGGCGGGCTTGCCATTATGGCGGAACACCGGAAAGGATGAGAGTTCCTTCTTAACGCTCACGACGTCACCGAGTTCCACCACGCCGCGGTCACCCGGCAACACATTGGCGGGAACCGGCGTCGAGAGGGCGTTCTCGTCCATCATCTTTGCCGACTTGGGCAGGCCGAGCGTGATCGGGATCGGCTGGCGGCCGCCGCCGCGATGCGAGTAGCCCACCGTGCGGTCCGCATAGAGGCCCTGCAGCGTGTCATAGACATCGCCTTCCTCGACCTTGTGATATTCGAGA
>JBIIGF010000485.1:0-2624 GCA_044236665.1 Aestuariivirga sp.
GCGGCCTCGGCATATTCGAGTTTGGCTTGCTGGCGCGTTTCGGCGCGCACCACCCGGGCAAAGCGCGTCCAGTCGATGACGACGATGGCGGCAATCACCGAGTGGATGCCAGAGCCCAGAACCGCAACGAGGAGGATCGACAGGAGGACCGGCGGAAACGCCATCCAGATATCGATGAGGCGGGAGATCACCGCATCGATCCAGCCGCCGAAGTAACCCGCAAGCAGGCCCAGCACCGTGCCGAGAAGGCAGGCAAGACTGGCCGCGACAAAGGCCACGGTGAGGGCGATCTGCGTGCCATAGATCAGGCGTGAGAGCACGTCGCGGCCGAGGCTGTCGGTGCCGAGCAGGCGGCCCGGTTCCTGGCCTGGTGCCGCGGTGGCGGCGAGCAGGTCCTGTTCCAGCGGGTCGAAGGGCGCCAGCAGCGGCGCGAGGAGGGCGACCATCAGAAGCAGCAGGATGAAGCCACCGCCCAGCCATATGCGCAGATCTCTAGGCATGGCGCAGCCTCGGGTTCAGCCACACGGTGAGTGCATCGACCGCCATGTTGACGAGGATGAAGATGATGCCGAAGGTCAAGACGAGGCCCTGGATCAGCGGCAGGTCGCGGTTGATGACGGCGTCGATCGCGAGGTTGCCGATGCCGGGATAGGAGAAGATCCGCTCGGTGATGACGGTGCCGCCGATCAGGAAGGTGAACTGCACGCCGGTCAGTGCAAGGGCGGGAACGGCCGCGTTGCGCAGCGCCTCCTGCAGCAGGATGCGCAGGTTGGAAAGGCCCTTGATGCGGGCAAGCAGGATGTAGTCCTGCACCATGACGTCCATCATGGTGTTCTTCAGTACACGGCCGATAACGGCGGCGAGCGGAAAGGCCAGCGCGCAGGCCGGCAGCAGCATGTGCTTCAGCACGTCCCAGGTGAAGGCCAGCTTGCCGCGCAGCAGGCCCTCGATCACGTAGAACTGCGTGGCTAGCCCGGCGTCCACCGTGGGGTCGCTCCGGCCTGAGATGGGCAGCAGCGGCACCAGCACACCCAGCACCAGAACGAAGGTCAGGCCCCAGATGAAATCCGGAACCGCCAGCATGATGCCGTTGAAATTGTCGATGATGCGCTCGAACAGCGTGCCGCGCCAGGCGGTGGAGAGAAGTGCGATGAAGCCTCCCCACACCACCGCCATGGTGAGGGCGAATACTGCGAGCTCCAGGGTTGCCGGAAGCCGTTCCGCGATGATGGTCAGAACATTCTGCTTCATCGAGATCGATATGCCGAGATTGCCCTGCAGCACCTGCTGGAACCATACCCAGAATTGCTGCCAGATCGGCAGGTCAAGCCCATAGAGCGCCCGCAGCGCCGCGATGTCAGCCTCGGAAGCGCCGGGCGCGATCATCATGGCGATGGGATCACCCGGCACCACGCGCACCAGCACGAAGACCACAACCATGACGCCAAGCAGCGTGATGACGGCGGACAACGCGCGGGACGCGATGAGGCTGAGTGGCATGAGGAAGGCCCAGGAAAAACGGGGCCCGGTTCAGCCGGGCCCCGCAGCGTGCCGTCAGGCCGGAGACATCTGCGCAGGCTCAGGCGAGCCCGCGACGTTCGGCGTGACCTTGACCGACGTCTTGTAGACGATCGGCTGCTGGTACTGGATCAGCGGGATCACATAGGCGTTCTCTGCGATGTACTTTGACACCGCCTTCCAGCCGTCGATGCGCTTGGCCTCGTCGCCTTCGCCCCACAGCGGGCCGATCATGCCGTCGAGGTCGTCGGTGTTCCACACCGAGTGCGGGCTGGGGCCGAACATGGCAAAGCCCGTCGAGGTGGTCGGATCGCCGATCGCGTTGCCCCAGTTGTAGAAGGCGGCGGGCGCCAGCTGGTCGGCGGCGCGCAGCTCATAGTGCTTGGCGATTTCATAGACCTCGATCTCGGCCTCGATGCCGACCTTGCGCCACATGCCGACGATCGCCTGGATCATCTCATAGTCCTTGGGCTTCAGGCCGCGCGTCGTCTGGATCTTGAAGGTCACCGGCTTGTCGGGCCCGAAGCCCGAGGCGGCCAGCAGTTCCTTGGCCTTGTCGGGGTCGTAGGCCACCACGATCGACGGGTCGAAGGCCACATATTCGGGCGCTTCGAGCGTGCTGATCGGCGTTGCATAGCCGCGCAGCAGCTTGTCGGCGATGGCCTGCTTGTCGATCGACATGGCGGCCGCCATGCGCACATTCTTGTCCAGCATCGGGCCGTCGTTGTTGAGGAAGATCATGCCGATGTCGGAGACTGGCGTCACGACGCCAGCAAGGCCTTCCTTGGCCTTCAGGCGGTCATATTCCTCGAAGGGCACGTCTACCGTCACGTCGGAAGAGCCGGACTCGATTTCGGCCACGCGGCTCGTTGCGTCGGGAACGAACTTGAACACCACCGTCTCGTAGGCGGGCTTGCCGCCCCAGTAATCGGGGTTGGCCTTGAGGCGTACGAAGGCGTTGCGCTCGAACTGGTCCACCATATAGGGGCCGGTGCCGATGGGCTTGGCCTCGAAGCCTTCAGCCCCCACCTTCTCGAAATAGGCCTTGGGCATCACATAGCCGGTGAGGAAGGCCATCCACTTGAACAGCGTGGGTTCAAACTGCA
>JBIIGF010000486.1:0-2619 GCA_044236665.1 Aestuariivirga sp.
CGGGAATAACTTGGTATCGACCAGCGGCCGGGCGCCCGCAGCGATGGCCTCGGCCGTCTGCGTGCGCACCGTTGCGGCAAAGCGCTTGTTCGCCATCGGCCCGAGCGTGGTTTCAGCGTCCAGCGGATTACCGAGCTTGTAAGCGGAGACGAATGCCACCGACTTCTCGACGAAGGCATCAAACAGCGTTTCATGAACATAAACACGTTCAATGCCGCAGCAGCACTGCCCCGAATTGAAGAACGCACCGTCCATCAGCGTATCGACTGCGGCCTCCAGATTGGCGTCCTCCATCACATAGCCGGGGTCCTTGCCACCGAGTTCAAGGCTGATCCCGGCAAAGGTACCGGCCGCGGCACGCTCGATCGCGCGCCCGCCCTCGACCGAACCGGTGAAGTTGATGAAGTTGAAATTGCCATCGGAAATCAACTGCGAGGTGACATCATGGGTCAGGAACAGGTTGACGAAGACATCGTCCGGAATACCTGCCTCCACGAAGGCGCGGACCATGCGCTCGCCGACAAGGAGTGTCTGCTGCGCATGCTTGAGGACGACGGTATTGCCGGCCATCAGGGCTGGAGCGACGGTATTGATCGCCGTCATGTAGGGGTAGTTCCAGGGCGCGATCACGAAGACGACACCATGCGGTTCACGCTCGATGCGGCGCTCGAAACTGGCGCTTTCCTCGATGACGAGGGGCTTCAGGCTGTCAGCGGCAATGGATGCCACGTAATTCGAACGCTCGTTGAAACCGCGGAACTCCCCACCATAACGGACCGGGCGGCCCATCTGCCATGCGAGTTCCGGCACGACCTCCGGGGCCATCTCGTTCAGACGGGCCACGCCCTTCATCACAAGTTCGACACGCTCACCGAGCGGCCGGCGTGCCCAGGCCTTCTGCGCATGCCGCGCCCTGGCCACTTCGGCCTTGGCCGCCTCGAAGCTCATAGCCTCGCGCTCGGCGTAAACTTGCCCGTTCACGGGCGACACACACTGGATCATGGCCATTTCAAACATCCCACTGAGAAACCGATGGCCTCTTTTTCCCCTTATTTGCGCCAGAGTAAAGTACCCCGGGTCCGTGAATTGTGCCGTGCCAGGTCCCGCCAGGACGACTGCTGATGTCGGCGATCTTGTCGGACATCCAATTTCATCGCCCGATCAGAAACTTCGCGCGAAGCCGCCAACAGGCCCCAAGCCGTCTTGGGCCTCGCATTGCCTGAATAGAGAGTCGGCTGAGGACAGGGATGGCGGTGGAGGCAAACTGCTGCTGATCTGACCGGCTTATCTGTGAACAAGGCCAATTGAGAGAATACAGTCTGGAAAGGAGAAAAACAGAGATTGGATCCCTTCACGTCAGAACGGATAATCTTCTCGTCCATCCAAACCTCAATGAGCTCTGCATCGCGCAGAAGGCGCGCACAGAAACCATACGTCCGTCCGGACAGCCAGGCAGATTTTCAGGCCGCGGTGACGGCCGGCGCTTATTCCACGTCAGCCAAGATACGACTTCCGTACTGACAGTGGCGCAGTCTTCGCCAAGCATCAATTCCCTTCAATCAGCGGCGGCAGGGTCCAGGTACCGTCGAGCGCCTCCTGCTTCGGGCCATAGAAGCGGCCCACGAAGAAAAAGGGACCCTTTGGCGCAGGCAGCCAGTTCGACTCCTTGTCAGGCCCGGGATTGTCCGCCTGCATGTAGATTTCAAGCGATCCATCGGCGCCCAGCTTGAGGCCTGCCGTGCGGTCGCCGATCGAATAGCGGTTGAGCGGATTGTCCACCAGGAAGCGCTGCGGCAAGTTATACATGGTGATCGACCAGAATTGTGTGACGGGCGGCAGCTTTCCCGGTTCAAAGCGCAATATCCAGTGACGCTTTCCGTCAAGAAGCTCACCATCACGATCCGTCTGCTGGCTGCCATAGATGGCTTCTTCTTTCGTGTTGCCGTAGATGCCGAGCATGGCGCCGTAATTGCGCTTGGTGATGTATCCGTCACCCAATTCCTGCCGGGTGCCGAACAAGGCACGGGAATCCTTCAGCCGTACAGCACCGTCCTTCAGTGCCGCGGCGGCTTCGGCGATGCCTGCTTCCATCGCTGCCCGGATCTCCGGCGAGAGCTTGCCGGGATCGAAGGGAAGATTTGGGCCGATACCGATGCGGGCAAAGCGCGCCAACATTTCCTGCTCGGCTGGCACTGTCGGCATGAACGGAAGAAGCGCGTTGAGATAGGAAATGAAGTCAATCCCCTCGGCCCTTGCGGCATCCCACGCCGGCCAAGTGACAGCAGGTGCAGGGGCTGGAGGGGTGGTTCCAGCAAACTGCGAGAGCGGAGTGAGCTTGTAGCCGGCCTGCACAGCCCGCATCGCAGCCTCGTCATTTTGCTCAAAGAGCTGGGTGCGCGTGAGCGTTCCCACAAACTCTGTCTCGGCCACGAATACCTTGTCGATGCCCTTGGGGATCTCGCCCGTCCAGCGAGGTCCCACGAACAGATAGTTTCCCGCCTCCCGCCCGGTAGCCCGCACACCAGTATAGGCAAAGTTATGGGTGTAGAGGTCGAACCACTGGTTCACGTAGTAGCGCGGGGCTGGCACGGCGGGAAGCGACAGCACGACAGGCTCGGC
>JBIIGF010000488.1:0-2607 GCA_044236665.1 Aestuariivirga sp.
CAAGCCGTCTGCGGATCGCCTCCACCGAGCGGGCCGGGTTGAGGCGGGCCGCTTCGGCCAGTTCCGCCACGCGGCGGACCTGGGCGGCGAGAACCGCCGCGAGCCGCTCGCCCTCGGCACGGCGCGACGCGGCAAGGGAGGCCAGCGCCTCGCCGAAGCTCTGGAGCATCGCCGCATGGCGCTGCTCCACAACGGCTTCATCCTCCGGCACGGGCGTCACATCCACGACACCGCGGATCGACAGCAGCACATCGGCGCGCAGCGGTTCACCACCGATCCGTGCCCGCAACGCCTCCCCCGCCTCGACCAGACGGTTGAGGACATCCTGGTTGAGGCGGACGGCCTCACGCGCGACGTCGCCGCTCACGCTGAGCGATACCTGCAAATTGCCACGCTTGAAGGCCTGGGCGGCTGCCGCACGCACCGGCCCCTCCAGCGCCTCGAAGCCCGGCGGCAGGCGCAGCCGCACATCCAGGGCCTTGCCGTTCACGCTCTTGATCTCCCATTGCCAGAAGAGGCCGTGGGCGCCGCCCGAGGCGCGGGCAAATCCTGTCATGCTGGAAATGGGCATGTCGCGTACCGGAAAAGATGAATCAGTGCGTTCCGTTTAAGCAGTTCGGGCGGGCTTGGAAAGCCTACTGCGCCGGGCGGAGCTTCGGCACCGGCACCGCACGCCCGTTCACCATCACGATGCTGCCGGGCTTCAGGGTCACGGGTTTCGGGGCAGTGGCGCTGCCTGGTGCAGCAGCCGGTGCGGCTGCGGAACTGGCATCCACCGGACCGTCCTCGGCGGCAACATCGGCCAGCGGGCCTTCGGTTGCAGGTGGGGTATCCGGTGCGGCAGCCTGCGCAGACTCGGCCTCTGGCTGCGCCGCCGCTGCGGCAGCTGCCGCCGCATTGCCCGCAATCTGCCGCCACTTCCGGACGTTGCGGTTATGCTCCTCGAGCGTCGCCGCGAAGGCATGGCCGCCGGTACCATCGGCCACGAAATAGAGATGCTCCGTGTCCTGCGGATTGAGCACCGCCTCAAGCGCGGCGCGGCCGGGATTGGCGATCGGCCCGGGCGGCAGGCCGTTGATGCGGTAGGTGTTGTAGGGCGTCGTCGTGTCGATGTCGGTGCGGGTCAGCTGCCGGTCGAGGCGGCCCTTGCCGCCCACAATGCCATAGATGATCGTCGGGTCGGACTGCAGCCGCATGCCCTTTTCGAGGCGGTTGATGAAGACCGAGGCGATGATGGGCCGCTCGGCGGCAACGCCGGTTTCCTTCTCGACGATGGAGGCAAGGATGACCGCCTGTTCCGGTGTTGCGATGACGGCAACCGGCTTGCGGGCCGCCCACAGTTCCTCAAGCAGCCTGGCCTGCGCCGTCTGCATGTCCTCAACCAGCTTCTGCTTCGTCATGCCGCGCCGGAACACATAGGTGTCCGGCATGATGGAGCCTTCCGGCGGCACGGCGGCCGGGGGGCCTTCCAGAACCTCATTGGCATTGACGCGGGCCACCGCCATTTCGCTGGTGAAGCCTTCCGGAATCGAGATCTTGTAGGTTATGGACTTTCCGCTGGCGATCAGCGCCATCACGTCGCGCATCGCCGTGGACTTGGGGAATTCATACTCGCCGGCCTTGAGCCTGCCGGCCTGCCCGGTGAGTTGCGCCATGGCGGTGAAGATGCGGCCATTGGAGATGACGCCGTTCTGTTCGAGCACCGCACCGATCCCGCTCACCGACAGCCCCGGTTCGACGATCAGCACCTTGTTCTCCGCGAGCGGCCCCGGCGCTGCATATTCGCTGTAGGCGAAGAAGCCGGCCGCCGCCGCCGCAAGCCCCGCAAACAACGCCAGAAGGAATGTCCACAACAGGACACGCGAGAAGGCCGAAGCCCTGCGCCGCCCACTCCGCGGGCCCGGTACCTTCACGGATGGCTGCGGCGTGCTCAAGCTTGCGTGTCTTCCCCGGAATGTCAGGCCGCGTAGCGGCGCATGATCAGCGATGCGTTGGTGCCACCAAAACCAAAGGAATTCGACAGAACTGTGTTGATCTCTTTCTTCTTCGCCGTGTGCGGAACAAGGTCGATCCGCGTTTCAACCGACGGATTGTCGAGGTTGATGGTCGGCGGCGCGATGTTGTCGCGGATGGCGAGGATCGAGAAGATCGCTTCGACAGCGCCCGCTGCGCCCAGCAAATGGCCGACCGAGGATTTGGTGGAGGACATGGTGAGATCGGCCGTGCGGTTGCCCATCAGGCGCTCCACGGCGCGCAGTTCGATCTCGTCGCCGAGCGGCGTCGAGGTGCCGTGGGCATTTACATAGTCGATCTCATGCGCCTGCAGGCCGGCGCGCTTCAGGGCAGCGCTCATGCAGCGGAACGCCCCGTCGCCATCAGACGACGGCGCGGTGACGTGATAGGCATCGCCTGACATGCCATAGCCCACGATCTCGGCATAGATCTTGGCGCCGCGCGCCTTGGCGTGCTCCAGCTCCTCAAGCACCAGAACGCCAGCACCCTCGCCCATGACGAAACCGTCGCGGTCCTGGTCATAGGGGCGCGAGCCCTTTTCCGGCGTATCGTTGAACCCGGTCGAGAGCGCCTTGCAGGCGATGAAGCCCGCGA
>JBIIGF010000489.1:0-2604 GCA_044236665.1 Aestuariivirga sp.
TCTCGGTCGGCACCGCCTTCTAGACGGGCACTGGACAGCGGCTTAAGACAATCGCGGACGGCCTCAGTGGCCGTCCGTCACTTTTGGGGAGGGCAGCAGGGATGAGCGAGGACACCAAAGCGCAGGCATTGAAGACGGCCGATATCGGGCGGATCATGAAATTGCTGCCGCACCGTTACCCTTTCCTTATGATCGACCGCATGTATGACATGAACGGCGAAGACAGCGGCGTGGCGATCAAGAACGTCACGATGAACGAGCCGTTCTTTCAGGGACATTTTCCGGGCCGCCCGGTGATGCCGGGCGTGCTGCTTGTCGAGGCCATGGCCCAGACAGCTGGTGCCCTCGTGCTTGACCACCTCGGTGATGAGCATGCGGGCAAGCTGGTGTTCTTCATGTCGATCGACAAGGCCCGCTTCCGCAAGCCTGTGGTGCCGGGCGATCAGGTGCACTTCCATGTCAAGCTTTCCAACAAGCGCCCGCCGGTCTGGAAGTACTGGGCCGAGGCCATGGTGGATGGCAAGAAGGTGGCCGAAGCCGAGATCGGCGCGATGCTCATGAACGAGCGCGGCGCCTGACAGACTGCCGCACCCGCCCGTGTTCATCATGGCCGAGCTTGTCGCGACGATGTTTTGGGGTGCCTTGCAAAAACGACGCCCGGGTCTGCCCCGGGCGTGATGAGAGCGGCAGGTACCTTGTAGCAGCCCTCGTTCGCGGCTTACTTGCCGCGCTGGAAGGCCGGCACGTAGTCGCGGCGCGGAGAGCCCGTGTAGAGCTGGCGGGGACGGCCGATCTTCTGGTTCGGGTCCTCGATCATTTCCTTCCACTGCGAGATCCAGCCAACGGTGCGGGCAAGGGCGAACAGCACGGTGAACATCGAGGTCGGGAAGCCTAGCGCGCGCAGGATGATGCCCGAATAGAAGTCGACGTTCGGATAGAGCTTGCGCTCGATGAAGTACTGGTCGGAGAGGGCCGCCGTCTCGAGTTCACGCGCCACGTCAAGCAGCGGATCATCCTTGATGCCAAGCTCGGAGAGAACCTCATGGGCCGTCTTCTGCATGATCTTGGCGCGCGGGTCGTAGTTCTTGTAGACGCGGTGGCCGAAGCCCATGAGGCGGATGTGCGAGGTCTTGTCCTTCACCTTGGCGATGAACTCCGGCACGTGCTTCGGGTCGCCGATCTCCTGCAGCATCTGCAGCGCCGCTTCATTGGCGCCGCCATGGGCTGGTCCCCAGAGGCAGGCGATGCCCGCCGCGATACAGGCAAACGGGTTGGCACCCGAGGAGCCGGCGAGGCGAACGGTGGAGGTGGAGGCGTTCTGCTCATGGTCGGCATGGAGGATGAAGATCCGGTCCATGGCGCGGGCCAGAACCGGGTTCACCACATATTCCTCACACGGCACGGCAAAGCACATGCGCAGGAAGTTCGCCGCATAGGAGAGGTTGTTCTGCGGATAAACGAAGGGCTGGCCGATATGGTACTTGTAGGCCATGGCGGCGATGGTCGGCAGCTTGGCGATCATCCGGTGACAGGCGATCTCGCGCTGGCGCGGATCGTTGATGTCGGTCGAGTCATGGTAGAAGGCCGACATGGCACCGACCACGGCCACCATCACCGCCATCGGGTGCGCGTCACGGCGGAAGCCCTGGAAGAACCGGGTCATCTGCTCATGCACCATGGTGTGGTAGGTGATGTTCTTCTCGAACTCCTTGCGTTGGGCAGGGGTCGGCAGTTCGCCGTAATAAAGCAGGTAGCAGGTTTCGAGGAAGTCGCCGTGCTCGGCCAGCTGCTCGATGGGATAGCCGCGGTGCAGCAGTACGCCCTCATCGCCATCGATATAGGTGATCTTGGATTCGCAGGAGGCCGTGGAGGTGAAGCCCGGGTCGAAGGTGAAGGTGCCGGTCTGGGCGTAGAGCTTGGTGATGTCCACCACATCCGGGCCGATCGTGCCGGCCTTCACCGGCATGTCGACTGCCTTTCCTTCGAGTGTCAGGACCGCCTTCTTCGGATCGTCAGCCATATCGGCCTCCCATTGATGCCGCCATATCGGCAGTGACTATTGCATTGCAACATAAGAAGGTCAACGTCACTGACCTGATCCTTTGGTCGAGCCGCCATGCATCAGGAGACCCCAAGGTGCCTTGAGCTGGCGTTGCTTGCACGCAGGTTGCTCAGCCAGCCTGGTCCTGAAGCCTGGCGATGGCCTCCGGTTTGCCCAGAACCTCAAGCACATCGAAGATGCCGGGCGAGGTCGAGGTGCCGGTGAGCGCGGCGCGCAGCGGCTGGGCGATCTTTCCGAGCTTCAGCCCCTGTGATTCAGCGTAAGATTTCACAGCCGTTTCAATCTCTTGCGCCTGCCAGTTTGGAACCACGGCGAGAACGGGAATGATCGCGGCCAGAACCTCCTTGCCGCCATCGCGGATGATCTGCTGCGCCTTCTCGTCCATCGGCAGGGGGCGGGCGGCGAACAGGAACTGAGCACCCTTCATCAGTTCCACCAGCGTCTTGGCGCGCTCCTTGAGTCCCGGCATGGCGCGGTAGAGTTTGGCCATCATGGCCTCGTCGATCTTCGCCTTCATCTCCGGCCCGCCCTCGGCATGGGGC
>JBIIGF010000028.1:0-9741 GCA_044236665.1 Aestuariivirga sp.
CAACGGTCTACACCTATGGACCTGATGTGGGGCAGGTGATGGCCGTGATCGCAAAGCAGGACGGCATCGACGCGGTGCTCGACAAGCGGGAAGGCTGTGCGCGCTATGAATTGCCGGAAGACCGGATGGGCGATGTGATCGTCGTGTCGGGTGGCCCGAAGGGTTCCAAGGTACTCGGCACCTCGCGCGACAAGCATGATCTTTCCGGGTTGAACGAACCCCTGCGTTCGCACGGCGGCCTCACGGAGCAGGAAATCCCGGTGATTTCCAACCGCAAGTTCAAGGACGCCCCGGCAAGCCTGCGCAACTTCGATGCCTTCTTCCTCGGCTGCAACCATATCGTGGAGAACTGACATGAACGCCCCAGCAACTGAGCGCCCGGTGATCAAGGAATCGATGCGCATCGGCGGCAAGAAAGTGGATGCCGAAGGCGTTGTCCCCGTGCATTATCCCTATACCAACGAGGTGATCGGCACGGTTCCCGCCGGCCGCGCCGAACATGCCGCAAGGGCTTTCGAAATCGCACGGAACTACAAGCCGAAGCTCACCCGTTACGAGCGCCAGCAGATCCTGTTCCGTACCGCCGAATTGATCCGTGACCGGAAGGATCATCTCTCTGACCTCATCACGCTGGAGCTCGGCCTGTCCAAGAAGGACTCGCTCTACGAGGTGGGCCGCGCCTATGACGTCTACTCGCTGGCAGGCCAGCTCTGCATTCTTGATGACGGGCAGATCTTCTCCTGCGACCTCACCCCGCAGGGCAAGCCCCGCAAGATCTTCACCAAGCGCGAGCCGGTTGGCGTCATCTCCGCCATCACGCCCTTCAACCATCCGCTCAACATGGTGTCGCACAAGGTGGCGCCGGCCATTGCCACCAACAATTGCGTGGTGGCCAAGCCCACCGAGCTGACGCCGCTCACCTGCGTGGCGCTCGCCGACATTCTCTATGAGGCGGGGCTGCCGCCGGAAATGTTCCAGGTCGTTACCGGCTGGCCCGACGACATCGGCGACGAGATGGTGACGAACGACAACATCGACATCATCACCTTCACCGGCGGCGTGCGCGTCGGCAAGATCATCGCCGCGAAGGCAGGCTACAAGCGCGCCGCACTGGAGCTTGGTGGCAATGATCCGCTGATCATCCTCGATGACCTTTCCGATTCGGATCTCGACAAGGCGGCCGAACTCGCCGCAGCCGGCGCCACGCGCAATTCCGGCCAGCGCTGCACGGCGGTGAAGCGCATCCTCGTGCAGGAGCGCGTCGCCGACAAATTCGTGGAGAAGGTGCTGGCGAAAGCCAAGGCCATCAAGTTCGGCGATCCGATGGACCCCGCGACCGACCTTGGCACCGTTGTGCATGAGCTTGCGGCCAAGACCTTCGAGGAGCGCGTCTACAAGGCGGCGGAGCAGGGCGCCAAGGTGCTCTACGATCCGGGCCGCAAGGGCGCGTTGCTGCCGCCGATCACGGTTGATTTCGTGCCGCACACCTCGGAACTGGTGTTCGAGGAAACCTTCGGACCCATCGTTCCCATCGTACGCGTGCCCAATGATGATGCGGAGGTCATCCGGATCTCCAACTCAACACCCTTCGGCCTCTCCTCGGGCGTGTGCACCAACAATCTTTCGCGCATCACCAAATTCATCGAGGGCCTGAATGTCGGCACCGTGAACATCTGGGAAGTGCCGGGCTACCGGATCGAGATGTCACCCTTCGGCGGCATCAAGGACTCCGGCAACGGCGTGAAGGAAGGCGTCATGGAAGCGATGAAGTTCTTCACCAATGTGAAGACATGGTCGCTTCCCTGGCCGTGACAGGCACCTGATTGAACCCGGGCACCGCCGTCATCGTCAACCTGCTGGGGGGGATCGCTCTCCTCCTGTGGGGGGTGCGCATGGTGCGCACCGGTGTGATGCGGGCCTGGGGCCTTCGCCTCCGGAACTTCATCGAACACCGGGTGGGAAACCGCGTATCGGCCTTCACCGGCGGTGCCCTGGCCACCGCCATCCTTGGCTCCGGCACGGCGATGACATTGATCGTCGCGGGGCTGGCCTCAGCGGGCGCCATCGGCACCGCACTCGGCCTTGCGGTTCTGCTCGGGGCTGATGTCGGTTCGGCACTGGTGTCGGCGGTGTTCGCTTCAGGGTCGGGCTTTGCGCTGTGGGCCTCGCCCATCCTGATCTTTGCGGGCTATGCCGTTCACGCCTGGTCGGCGGAACTCAGGCCCCATAACATGGGCCGCATCCTGATCGGGCTCGGCTTGATGCTGCTGTCGCTGACGCTCATCCGGCAGGCGTCCGCGCCGCTCGGTACCGCCACCCTGTTCCACGATGTGCTGGCGGCGGTGGGGCGCGAGCCTTTCCTCGCCTTCCTCATCGGCGCGGCGCTGACATGGCTGTTCCATTCTTCGCTGGCCGTCATCCTGCTCGTTGCGGCCTTTCTCGGCAATGGCAGCCTTGAGGTCGAAGGCGCGCTGGCCTTCATCCTCGGCCTCAATTTCGGCGGCGGGCTTCCAGCCGTATCGGCCACGCTGGCGCAGCCGCCGGTGGCGCGGCGGCTGCCGCTTGCCAATCTTCTGTGCCGGGGCGTCATCGCCATCTTGGGCCTCGCGTTCCTCGAGCGCCTCACGCCCATCGTGCAACTGCTGCCCCTTGGCCCGGTTGAAACCGCCGTTACCTTTCATGCGGGCTTCAACATTCTGGTGGCGCTGGTCTTCCTGCCGTTCACTGGCCTGATGGCGCGGCTGATGGAGCGGCTGCTGCCGGATGATGCGAAGGACGCGGACAGGCTCTCGGCACCGCGCTACCTTGACCCGAAGGCTGTGGCGACCCCGCCCGTGGCACTGGCCAATGTGCTGCTCGAAACCGTGCGCATGACGGAACTCTTGGAACGCATGTTCGACACGGCACTCGACTCGCTGCGCTCGGGCAGCCTTGAATCACTGAAGCAGCTGAAGCCGATGGACGACCGCCTCAACGCCTTCCAGACCCAGCTTCAAGCCTATCTCGCCGAACTGGCGGGAGCCCAGCTGTCGCCTGAAGAGTCCCGGCGCGCGCTGGAGCTGACGCTGTTCATCTCCAACCTCGAACATGCGGGCGACGTGATCCAGCTCAACCTCGCGGACCGCATGTCCGCCAAGGTGCATGAGAGCATTTCCTTCACGGATGAGGAATTGCACTCTCTGGATAATCTCTGCCGCATCATCCATGACAATCTGAAGCTCGCCTCCGCCGTGCTGTCCTCGGGCGATGTGGAAGGCGCAAAGCGTCTCATCTCGCAGAAGGATGCCTTCCGCGAATTGCAGAACGAGGTTCTGGACAAGCATTTCAAGCTCGGCTCGCGCGGCAAGGGCGAGGCGCTGCGGCGCAGCGCGCTTTATGTCGACATGATTCGCGATCTCAATCGCATCAACGCGCTGGTGGTGTCCGCCGGCTACCCGATCGTCGATGCCGCAGGGCTTCTGCGCGGCTCGAGGCTCCGGCAGGAGAGTGCCTGAGAGTCGTTACTCGCTATCCCTCCCTCCCCAAAGTGGGGAGCGGAACTCCTGCAGGATCCTATGCCAGGCCTTCGGCCTTCAGCACCTGGCGGATGGACGCGGCGGTCTTGTCGACGATCTCGGTCAGTTCCGCATCGGTGGCATTGTAAGGCGGCGCAAGGATCACCACGTCGCCGTTGATGCCGTCGACATTGCCGCCCACCGGATAGCAGATGAGGCCGTTGTCGAAGGCCCTCTGGCGGATCTTCATGAACAGCTTCTTCTCGCCGTCGAAAGGCTTCTTCGTCTTGCGGTCGGCCACCAGTTCGAGTGCGATGAAGAAGCCGCGGCCGCGAATGTCGCCCACTGCCTCGATGTCGCTCGTTGCATCCGCCAGCATGGCGCGGAAGGGTGCTTCCATCGCCTTCACGCGCTCGACGAGCTTCTCGCGCTCCACGATCTTCTGGACGGCCACACCCGCTGCGCAGCAGGCGGTGTGGGCGGTGAAGGTGTGGCCGGTCATCGGCGCGCCATGCGTGCCGTGAATCGCATCCGCAACCTTGTCGTTATAGACGGCTGCGCCAAGCGGCAGGTAACCGGCGGCCAACCCCTTGGCGACCGACATGATGTCGGGCTCCACCCCATCCTGCTCCAGCGCGCGCCATGTGCCGGAGCGGCCCGCCCCGCACATCACTTCATCTGAAATCAGGATCACGCCGTACTTGTCGCAAATCTCGCGCACGCGCCTGGCATAGCCTGCGGGTGCTGGTACGCAGCCGCCCGCAGCACCCACCACCGGCTCGAAGATGAAGGCGCAGATCTTGTCGGGACCCACGCGCAGGATCTCATCTTCCAGTTCCCTGGCGCAGGCCTCGCCCGCCGTTTCGGCAGTAGCGCCCGCGATGGGGCGATAGGTATTCGCCGGCGAGAGGCGCGAGACATCAAGCAGCGAGCCTTCGAAGGCACGCTTTCTTTCAAGGAAGCCCGACACCGAAAGCGCGCCCAGCGTGTTGCCATGCCAGGAGCGTTCGCGCGCGATGAAACGCCTGCGGCTCATGTCGCCCTTGGCGGCGTGGTATTGCAGGGCGAGCTTGAGGCAGGATTCCACGGCCTCCGAACCGCCCGTCACATAGACCATGTTGTTGAGGGTTCCGCCGCAGCGGCGGCGGATGATCTCGGTCAGCTCCTCCAGCGCGTCGGAGGAGAAGTTGTAGCGATAGCCATGGGCGATGCGGTCCAGCTGGTCCTTGATCGCGGCATTCACTTCGGCATTTGAATGGCCGATGCAGTAGACAGCGGGGCCGCCGGACCCGTCGATATATTGCTTGCCGTCCACGTCATAGACATAGCTGCCCTTCGCCCAGGCCACTTTCGGAAGGTCGCCCGTGGCGTGAATATGCTTTGGAAGGTTGGTGGCGGAGGACATGATGATCAGCCTTGCGTTGTCATGAACCGATGCTCAAAATCCTAGCACCCAAACAAGAGGCACGGCAAACCGGTGATTACTGTCTTCGACGATCTGCAACGCTCCCATGCGCCCCGCGAATTCATCGTCTCGGGAAAGCCCCAGCCCATTCCGGAAATCCCGGAGCGGATCGACATGCTGCTGGATGGCGTCAGGCAGGTTGGCGGTCCCATCGTCAGCCCGCCGGAGATTTTCGGAGATACGCTGGCGCTGGTGCATGACCGCCGCTACATCCAGTTCCTCTCCACCCTGTGGGAGCGCTGGCAGCGCCTTCCCAACGCCTCCGAAACGCCGACGCCCAATGTCTTTGCACTGGGCCGCGCCAGCCTACCGCCTGTGGGCTATCCGGACAGCGTGGTGGGCCAGTGCGGCTTTCATCTGGGGGACATGTCCTGTCCCATCACCTCGGGAACCTGGGGTGCGGCGCGCGCCAGTGCCGCCACCGCCGCGCATGGCGCGCAGCTTCTGCTGACTGGTGAACGCTTTGCCTATGCGCTGTGCCGGCCACCGGGCCACCATGCGGCATCCGACGTTGCGGCAGGCTTCTGCTATTTCAACAACACCGCCATTGCCGCCGAAATGCTGGCCCGCGCCGGCCGGCGCGTGGCCATCCTCGACATCGACGTCCATCACGGCAACGGCACGGAAGCGATCTTCTATGACCGTGCCGACGTGCTCACTGTTTCGATCCACGCCCATCCCAAGCGATTCTACCCGTTTTTCTGGGGCTATGAAGAAGAGCGGGGCCGTGGCGCAGGCAAGGGGTTCAACCTCAACCTTCCATTGGAGCGCGGAACGACGATCAAGCCCTATTGCGCGGCGCTCGATACAGCACTCCAGCGCATCGGCGATTTCGGGGCGGATACGCTGGTCATCGCCGCAGGCCTCGACATCGCGGTCGATGACCCGTTCCAGGGCTTTGCCATCGCCACGCCGGAGTTTGAGGTGATCGGCAGGCAGATCGCGGCGCTGAAGCTTCCCATGCTGACCGTGCAGGAGGGAGGCTATCCCTCGCCGAGCCTCGGCAACAATCTCGCTTCATTGCTCCGGGGCCTCCTCGCATGAACCTCACCGTGAGGCCGATGCGCGAGGATGAGGCGGAGGCCGTGGCCACCATGGTGCGCGGCCTTGCCGAACACATCGGCACCGGTTTCGTGCCGAAACTCACCGGCGAAAAGCTCAACGCCGCCCATGAGCTGATCGACGTGGTGGTGGCAGAGGACGATGGCGAACTGCTGGGTGCTTGCCTTGGTCTTATGACCTTTTCCACCTGGCGGGGCGCCCCCGGCCTCTATGTGGTGGATCTCTTCGTGCTGCCCGAAGCGCGCGGGAAGAATGTCGGGCTAGAACTGCTGCGCTGTTCCGCCCGGCGCTTTGCAAGCCGCGGCGCGCAATTCATCAAGCTTGAGGTCGATGAAACCAATCGAGGGGCTGAACGCTTCTATGCGCGGCTCGGTTTCATCAAGAAGACGGAAGACAGGCTCCATATTCTGGAGCAGGATCATCTCATGGCATTCATCAGAGCGGGAGAAGGGACATGACCATCAAGCGTGTTGGCCTCATCGGCGTGGGCCTCATGGGCCACGGCATCGGCAAGAATATCCTGGCCAAGGGCTATCATCTCACCGTCATGGCGCACAAGAACCGTGGGCCGGTGGAAGACCTCGTGTCCAAGGGTGCGCATGAGCGCAACAATCCCATCGGGGTTGCCAAGGAGTCCGATCTCGTCATCCTCTGCGTCACCGGCACGCCACAGGTGGAGCAGTTGATGTATGGGGAATACGGCCTGATGGGTGCGGTGCGCCCTGACCTCGTCATCGCCGACTGTTCGACGGCTGAGCCGCATTCGACCCTGAAGATCGCCGCCGATGTGGAAGCCAAGGGCGGTTCCTTCGTTGACACACCGATGACGCGCACGCCGAAGGAGGCCGAGGCCGGAAAGCTGGGCCTCATGACGGGCGGCCCCGAGCATGTGATCGCGCGCATCAGGCCGGTGCTCGAGTGCTTCGCCGACACCATCATCCATGCGGGCGGCGTGGGTTCGGCGCATCAACTGAAGCTCATCAACAATTTCCTGTCGATCACCCATGCGGCGGTGGCGGCGGAAGCGATTACCGTTGCAGCGAAAGCGGGTGTGGACATGAAGGCCATGCGTGACATCGTGATGGCGGGTGGTGCCGCCTCCGTGATGTTCGGCCGCCTCATCAATGTGCCGCTGTCCGATGATGACAGCGCCGCGCAGTTCGCCATCCGCAATGCCCGGAAGGATCTGCGTTATTACACCAACATGACGGAGCATCTTCCTGTCACCTCCTTCCTCGGCGAAACGGCGCACCAGCTGACCGTGATGGCTGACAACATGGGCTATGGCGACCGTTTCATTCCGCGCCTCATCGACGTGATGATGGCGGTGAATGGCCTGAAAAAATAATCCATGTCTGGCATGTTCTCGCTTCAGGGCCGTGTCGCCCTTGTCACCGGCGCATCGCGGGGCTTGGGTTTCGCCATGGCAAAGGCGCTGAAGGAGAACGGCGCAGAGGTTGTCATCAACGCCCGCAATGAGGGGGAGCTTTCTGCCGCCGCCAAGGAGATCGGAGCGGAGCCGATGGCATTCGACGTGACGGATGCGAAGCAGGCGCGCGAGGCGCTGGAAGACATCGTGATCCGCCACGGCAAGCTGGATATTCTCGTCAACAATGCGGGCATCCAGCACCGCCGCCCCATTACCGAATGGGCGGATGAGGATTTCGACCGCGTCATTGCCGTTAATCTCACCGCATGCTTCCGCCTCGCACGCGATGCGGCGCGGCTGATGCTGCCCAACGGATACGGGCGTATCATCAACACAGGGTCGGTTGCCGCCATTCTGGGACGGCCGACCATCCATGCCTATGTGGCCGCCAAGGCCGGGCTTCATGGCCTGACGCGCTCCATGGCGGCGGAGCTCGGCCGCAGCGGCATCACCGTCAATGCGCTGGCACCGGGGTACTTTGCCACCGAACTCAATACAGCACTGCTGGAAGACAAGGCCTTCACCGCCTGGGTGGAAGCAAGAACGCCGGCTGGCCGCTGGGCGAAGCCGGAGGAGCTTGGCGGTGCCGTGGTCTTCCTCGCCTCCGACGCCGCCGCCTATGTCAACGGCCATGTGCTGGCGGTGGATGGCGGGTTGTCGGTGTCGCTGTAGTAGTGTGACAGTGGCCCTCAGGGAGCAGGCGTCTGCCCGGCAATCACCGCCGCGAATTTCGTCATGTCGATGTTGCCACCGGAGAGGATGACGCCCACCCGCTTGCCCCGCATCATCTCGCGCTCCTGCATGAGGGCCGCGAGCGGGGCTGCGCCTGCGCCCTCGGCAATCGTGTGGCAGCAGCGGAAATAGCAGCGTGTGGCCTCTGCAATCTCACCATCGCTCACCGTCACGATATGGTCCGCGCCGTGCTTGATGTGGTCGAAGGCCTCCGGGTTGACGACGCGGACCGCCATGCCGTCGGCGAAGGTCGAAGCCGTGTTGGTGGAAACAGGCTGGCCCGCCGCGAAGGACAGCGCCACGGCGTTGGCCCCTTCCGCAACGACGCCGATGACCTTGGTCCTGAGGCCGAGGAAATCGCGTGCCGCGATGGTGCCCACAATGCCGGAGCCCATGCCGACCGGCACATAGACGGCATCGAGTTCGCCTGCGGCGCGGAACAGTTCATGCGCATAGGTGGTGACACCCAGCACCAGTTCCTTGCCGAAGGAGGGGATGAAGTCGAGGCCGCGTTGCTTTGCAAGTTCCATCGCGGTTTCGCGGGCGGCGTCGAAATCGTGCCCGGTTTCGATCAGTTCGGCGCCGAGGGCGCGCATCGCGGCATTCTTTTCCGGCGAGTTGCCGACCGGGCAGACGATGGTCGTCCTGATGCCGAGGCGTGTGGCGGCGAAGGGCAGCGACTGGCCGTGGTTGCCGCGTGTGGCGCTGATGATGCCGTTGGTCTCGCCCCTGTCTTTCCGCAGCTTCATGTGCACGAGGCCGCCGCGCACCTTGAAGGCGCCGGTGGGCGTATGGTTTTCGTGCTTCACCCAGACCTCCGCTCCCGTTTCCGCCCTGAGCAGCGGCCAGGCATATTGCGGGGTGGGCGGCATCGCGGCATAGACGATCCGCTGTGCGGCTTCGAGTTCATCTGCGCTGTACATGAGGCGGAGTAAGGCCGATCCGCCGGTTGCGGTCAACCTTGACTCTGGTGCCGCCCCATGTTTCGTGCGGCCAACGAGAATCAAGCGAGGGATTTCGAATGACAACGGCCTTCATGTTCCCGGGCCAGGGCAGCCAGTCTGTCGGCATGGGCAAAGGACTGGCGGAGAATTTCGCCGCCGCCCGTGCCGTATTTGCCGAGGTTGACGAGGCGCTTGGCCAGAAGCTGAGCCAGCTGATGTGGGAGGGGCCTGAAGGTGACCTGACCCTGACCGAGAACGCCCAGCCCGCGCTCATGGCCGTCTCCATGGCGGTGACCCGCGTGCTCGAGGCCGAGCATGGCATCACGGTTGCCAATACCGCCCGATTCGTGGCGGGCCATTCGCTGGGCGAATACTCGGCGCTTGCTGCTGCCGGAACCTTTTCGCTGGCCGATGCGGCGCGGTTGCTGAAAACGCGCGGGCTTGCCATGCAATCCGCCACGCCGGTCGGCACGGGTGCCATGGCCGCGCTCCTCGGGCTTGACTTCGCAACGGCCGCCGCGGCGGCTGCCGAAGCCGCGGAGGGTGACGTGTGCCAGGCCGCGAATGACAACAGCGATGGCCAGGTGGTCGTCTCCGGCTCCAGGGCGGCGGTTG
>JBIIGF010000029.1:0-9728 GCA_044236665.1 Aestuariivirga sp.
TCCTCGCGCATGGCATCGCCGGGTTGGAGATCGAGGGTGCGCGCGTGCTGGACCTGTTCGCCGGAACCGGCGCCATGGGGCTTGAGGCCCTCTCGCGCGGCGGCCGCTTCTGCCAGTTCGTCGATGACAGCGCGGAGGCGCGCGGCCTGATCCGGAAGAACGCCGATGCGCTGGGCGTCATCGGCCTCGCCAAGATCTGGCGGCGGGATGCGGCAGACCTCGGCCCCTGTGCGCCCCAGCCGGGCTTTGACCTCGTCTTTGCCGACCCGCCCTATGGCAAGGGGCTTGGCGAGAAGGCGTTGCGGTCGCTGGTCGCGGGGCAATGGCTGAACCCGGGCGCAATCATCGTGCTGGAGGAATCGGGCAAGGCGGAGATTGCCCCGGTTGACGGGCTGAACCTGATCGACGAGCGTCACTATGGCGACACGAAAGTCATCTTTTACAGACATGGCATTGCACGGGAGGCCGCATGAAGATCAGCAAACTTGAAACCTTCTCGAATGAATTCGTGGGCTTCGTGCGGGTGACCTCCGACACGGGACATCAGGGCTGGGGCCAGGTTTCAACCTACAATGCCGACATCACCTGTCAGGTCTTCCACCGTCAGGTGGCCCGCCATGCGCTGGGCACCGATGCGCTGGATTTTGCCGACACCCTCGCCCTCATCAATGAGCGCGAACACAAATATCCGGGCTCCTACCTGCGCCGCGCCATGACTGGGCTTGATACGGCACTGCTCGACCTGCGCGGCAGGCTCGAAGAAAAGCCGGTCACCGCACTGCTCGGCGGCACGCCGGGCAAGCTGCGCGCCTATGCCTCCTCCATGAAGCGCGACATCACGCCGAAGGACGAGGCCGCACGGCTCTGCCGCCTGCGTGACGAGAAGGGCTTCGACGCCTTCAAGTGGCGGGTCGGCTCCGAATGCGGGCGCGACCGGGATGAATGGCCGGGCCGCACCGAGGAGATCGTACCCACCGTCTCGCGCGCGCTGGGAGATGGCGTTGCCAAGCTGGTGGATGCCAATTCCTGCTATTCGCCGCGACGCGCCATCGAGGTGGGCCGCCTGCTCGAGGCCGAAGGCATAGGCCATTTCGAGGAGCCCTGCCCCTATTGGGAATTCGCCCAGACCAAGGAAGTGACGGATGCGCTGTCGATCGACGTGACCGGCGGCGAGCAGGACTGCGAATTCACAGCCTGGGAAACCATGATCGGCATGCGCGCGGTGGATATCGTGCAGCCCGATGTCATGTATCTCGGCGGCATGCTGCGGACACTGCATGTGTGCAGGATGGCAGAACGGGCGGGCCTGCCGGTAACGCCGCACGCCGCCAATCTGTCGCTCGTCACCATGTGCACCATGCACCTGCTGCGCGCCATTCCCAATGCCGGCAAATATCTCGAGTTCTCGATCGAGGAAGAAGACTACTACCCTTGGCAATATGGCCTGTTCCTCGGCGATCCCTACAAGATCACCGATGGCAAGGCGGAGGTGACGGATGCGCCTGGCTGGGGCGTCGAGATCAACCCCGCATGGCTTGAGTCGGCCGACTACGAGGCAAGCGAACTGGAGTAAGCCAGCATCACGCCAGTTGGATGCTGACCCAGTTTTCCGTCACCCCGGTGAAGGCCGGGGTCCAGCTGCTGGCCTCACCTACTGCAAAAAGCTGGATTCCAGCCTTCGCCGGATGGACGGGTAATGGCAGGGGACGCGAGCCACGATATGGGTTCGTCAACCGGCCTTCCGCTCAAGAGCATAATGCGTTTTGACGTTACCATCTTATTCCCCCTCCCCCTTGTGGGGAGGGCCGGGGTGGGGGTCGGTTGATGTCTGACCAATCGGCTCTCATGGCCAAAAGACCAAAGGGCGGAGCGACCCCCACCCTTGATCCCTCCCCACAAGGGGGAGGGAAACTCGAGCGTAGGTCAATCCAACAGCTTTCCGCTCTAGCGCCGTCCGAACAGTTTCTCGATATCGGCAAGCTTCAGTTCGATGAAGGTCGGGCGGCCGTGGTTGCACTGGCCGGAATTGGGCGTGGCTTCCATCTCGCGCAGCAGCGCATTCATTTCCTCCGGCCGAAGTTTGCGACCTGACCGCACCGAGTTGTGGCAGGCCATGGTGGCCAGCACATGGTTGATGCGGTCCTCGATGCTGGTGGACACGCCGAGTTCGGACAACTCATCCGCAATATCGCGCACGATGCCAGCGGTGTCAGCCTTGCCGATGGCGGCGGGCACCTCGCGCACCAGCACGGCCCCTTCGCCGAAGCCTTCAAGCACGAGGCCGCTTTCGGCCAGCATCTCCGCCGCCGCAGCCAGCCGCTCGACGGCGACCGGATCAAGCTCCACCACGTCGGGAACGAGCAGCGGCTGGGTCTCGATGCCGCGTTCGCTGCGCTCGCGCTTCAGGCGCTCATAGACCAGGCGCTCATGCGCCGCGTGCTGGTCCACCAGAACGAAGCCATCGCGCGTCTGGGCCACGATGTAATTGTCATGGATCTGGGCGCGCGCCTGGCCAAGCGGATAATCCGGCAGGGGGGCCTCCTCCGCCGCCGGCATGGGCCCGGGCGGCAGGTTCATGTCGAAGGCCGCCTGCACCTCGCTGAGGCCGGGCCGGGTGAAGGAGGGTTGCGGCATGACGGGCCGGAAGCTCGACACCGTCTGCCGGGCGAGCCCCGTATCGGGCGCGCGCTTGCCCGCCAGCGCATCGCGGATGGCGCCGACGATCAGCCCGCGCACCAGTCCGCCATCGCGGAAGCGCACCTCGGCCTTGGCGGGGTGGACATTCACATCGACCCGCTCCGGCGGGCAGGTGATGAACAGAACGATGGCCGCAAACCGGCTGGAGGGCATCAGGTCGGCATAGGCGCCGCGGATCGCCCCGGCGATCAGCTTGTCGCGCACGCTGCGGCCATTGACGAACATGTATTGCTGGGCGCTGTTGCCGCGCGACCAGGTGGGAAGCCCGGCATAGCCACGCACCACCACATCCTCGCGCCCGCGCTCGAAAGCCACGGCATTCTCCATGAATTCCGCCCCCAGAATGCGGCGCACGCGCGATTCTTCCGTCTCGCCCTTCGGCGCTTCGACGAGGCGGCGCTCCTCGGTCACGAAGGCAAAGCCTACCTCAGGGTGCGCCAGCGCCATGCGACGGACGACCTCCGCCGCCTCGGCCGTTTCGGTGCGGTCGGCTTTCAGGAACTTGAGGCGGGCAGGCGTTGCGAAGAACAGATCCTTGACGTCGATCTCGGTCCCGGCGGTGAGGGCTGCGGGCCGCGGCGGCATGACATGACCACCCTCCACCGCCACAAGGTGCGCCTCCCCGCCGCTTCTCGGGCGTGAGGCGATGGACAGGCGGCTCACCGCGCCAACGGATGCCAGCGCCTCACCGCGAAATCCCAGATAGCGGATATCGATCAGGTCATCATCGGGCAGCTTCGACGTGGCATGGCGTTCGACCGCAAGCAGCAGATCCTGCGGGCCCATGCCAATGCCATCATCGGCCACCCGGATCAGGCTCTTGCCGCCGCCCCGGAAGGCAACGTCGATCTGGCCCGCCCCGGCATCGATGGCGTTCTCGACCAATTCCTTCACCACGCTCGCCGGGCGCTCGATCACTTCGCCGGCGGCGATGCGGTTGACAGTCCCTTCTGAAAGCCTACGGATTCGCATCATGCCATCCTAGCGCAGCGCGGCGGGGCGCCAACGCCCTCACTTGAGGCCTTCGGGCTTTCCCACAACAGTGACGATCAGCCGGTCCGGATGGAGAAGGCGGCGCGCCTGGGCCTTCACCTGGTCGAGCGTCACCGCCTCGACCATGGCATTGCGCTTCTCGACATAGTCGATGCCGAGATGTTCCTGCTGCAGGCCGAGAAGCTGGTTGGCGATGGCGGAGTTGCTGGAGAAGCGCAGTGCGTAGGAACCGGTGAGGAAAGTCTTGGCCTCATCGAGTTGCGCTTGGCTCGGGCCGGTCTCGGCGAAACGGGCAAGAACCTCGCGGGCGACGGTGAGAGCCTCCGCGGCGGAGGAATTCTTGGTCTGCAGCGTGCCGGCATAGAGGCCCACGCGCTGCATGGGCGCGAGGCCGAAGCTGACGCCATAGGTGAGGCCGCGCTTCTCGCGGATTTCCTCCGAGAGCAACGAGGTCAGCCCGCCACTGCCGAGGATTTCGGACATGACAAAGGCCGGAATAAAATCCGGGTCACTGCGCAGGATGCCCTCATGTCCAAAGACAATGACGCTCTGCGGCATGTCCCGGTCGATGATCTGAAGTTTCGGCCCGTTCACTGGCTTGGCAGGCGGCAGCGTGACCGTTTCCGGCGCTTTTTCGGGAAGGCCACCGAATATCTCGTCGAGTAGCGGCGCCAGTTCGGCGGCGGAAATGTCGCCCACCACGGCAACCTGCAGCGTGTCGCGGTTGAAGATGCGGCGGTGCGCGGCGCGCAGATCATCCGGCGTGATGGCCGACAGGCTGGCTTCCGTGCCCTCGGACGGGCGCGAATAGGGATCACCCGGCAGGATCGTCTGCATCCAGTCCTGCCAGGCGATGTCCTGCGGGTCCTGGCTCTTGTCGCGCAGATTGAGCAGGAACTGCTGGCGGACGCGCTCCAGCGGTTCGGCATCGAAGCGCGGCGCAGTGATGGCGAGCTTCAGCAGGGCAACCGACTCGGCCCGGTTGCGCGTCAGCGTCTGGAACCGGCCCTCGAAGAAATCCGCATCGGCCGAGAAAGACATGCGGAAGGCAAGCGCCTCGCGCCTGGCCTGGAAGTCCTGGGCGAGAACATCGCCTGCACCCTCATCCATCATGCCGGTGAGAAACTCGGACACGCCTTCCTTGCCCGTGGGGTCCTCGGCAGTGCCACTGCGGAAGGAATAGGTCATCGCCATCAGTGGAATGGCCTTCTCCTCCACCAGCCAGGCCTTGATGCCGCCGGGGCTCGTCACTTCCTGAATGGTAAAGGCATTGGCAACGGCGGCAAAGGCGGGAAGCAGCCAGCACACCAACAGCAGACGGCGGAACATCATGGTCATGTCGGGTCTCCGGCCTCTTATGGGCTCTGGGATTCGGGCAGCAGAATGCCGGTCACCGAGGCGCGCCTGTCGAGCACGTCACGCGCGGCCTTGTTGACATCCTCAACAGTGACGGAGGCCATGTCACGCTCCCAGTTCCGGATGTCGTCCACCGTCTGGCCGGTGGTGAGCGCGGTGCCGAACAGCCGGGCCAGCGCATCCTGCGAGTCGAGGAGATAGACGGCGCTGGCGATGACGGCATTGCGGCTGCGGTCCAGCTCCTCCTGGGTGATGCCCTTGGTCGCGACCTCGTCGAGGATCGCATCAACCGCCTTTTCGGTATCCTCGATGCTCACGCCTGAATTGGGCGAGGCATAGACGCCGAAGGTGCCAGAATCGAGATAGTCGCCGCTGTACCAGGCACCGGCAAAGGCAGCGAGCTTCTTCTCGACATTGAGTTCACGGTAGAGGCGGCTCTGGTTTCCCCCGCCCACGATCTCGGCGAGGATCGACAGCGCCAGTTCCTCGCGCTGCGGCAGGTGCCGCGCCGCAGGTGCAAGATAATGGCGCTGCCAGCTCGGCGAACTCACCCGCGCATCGCGCATGGTGACGCGGCGTTCGGCATTGGGCGCGGGCTCCACCGTGCGGCGGCGCTCGGGCACTGCGCGCCGGTTTTCGAGCGGGCCGTAATAGCGCTCGGCCAGCGTCTTCACGTCTTCCGGCGTCACGTCGCCCGCCACGATGAGGATGGCGTTCGACGGCTCGTAATGGGCGGCGTAGAAATCCATCGCATCCTGGCGGGTGAGGTTCGCCACCTCCGGCATCCAGCCGATCACGGGCTTGCCGTAGGGATGGGCGGTATAGAGCGCAGCATCGATCTGCTCGGAGAGCAGGCTTGAGGGATCGTTCTCGGTGCGCTCGCGGCGCTCCTCCTGCACCACGGCGCGCTCGGGGAGCACGTTTTCATCCGTGAGCTGAAGGTTCTGCATGCGGTCGGCTTCCAGTTCCATGACCAGCGGCAGGCGGTCCTTCATCACGCGCTGGAAATAGGCGGTGTAATCCTGCGAGGTGAAGGCGTTGTCGGTGCCGCCATTGGCACGGACGATGCGGCTGAACGCGCCATCGGGATATTTGGGCGTGCCCTTGAACATCAAGTGTTCAAGAAGATGGGCAATGCCCGCCTTGCCCTGCGGCTCGTCAGCGGCACCCACCTTGTACCACACCATGTGGGTGACGACGGGGGCGCGGTGATCGGGGATCACCACCACTTCCATGCCGTTCTTCAGCTTGAAGGCCGTCGCGTCGATATCGAGCGCCAGCGCCGGGGCCATGGTGGCAAACAGCGCCACGGCAATGGGCGCCAGTCTCTTGAGCAGATGCATGACGGTCCTTTGGCGGATGAGCGCCGCGATGAGCCGCGGCCTGAGGTGCTATTCGTCCTTGAAGATGTTGCCGATGTTGAAGACGGTGCCGTAATTCGGGTTCTTCGCCTTCTTCTGGGCCAGGTAATAGGCCTGCAGTTCCTGGCGGAGCTGCTGGTCGGTCTTCTTCGTGCCATCCGCATTGTAGAGCGAGATTCCGGCATTGGTGTAGACGCTCTCCGGCCCGCCGGCAGGAGCGGCCGGAACGGCCGCTGCGGTGGTGGTCTTGGTGGCCGGTGCGGCGGCAGGCGGCGG
Source organism: Aestuariivirga sp. (assembly GCA_044236665.1). GTDB lineage: Bacteria > Pseudomonadota > Alphaproteobacteria > Rhizobiales > Aestuariivirgaceae > Aestuariivirga. Next base: position 6,684 of record JBIIGF010000029.1, read on the forward strand.
CGCGGTGAGCGCGGCGGTGCTATTGACGGCACCCGGGTCGGGCATGGCGGTGGTGGTGCCGGGTTCCGGCAGGCGCAGGTCCGGCGGCATGGTCAGGTCCTGGCGGATGGGGGCAACACCCGCCGTGTTGGTCGGTGTCTCACGCTCGAGGTAATTGCGCATGGTGGACCCGCAGCCCGTCAGGGCAAACGCCACGAGGCCAAGCAGCACAGTCACTCTGGTCGACGTCATCCAAACACCCATATTGCCTTGGGCCCCCTAGTGCCGCCGGATTCAGGCTTTTCCGCGGCGATCGTCCTGCCCGCCGCCGGACAGCGATTCATACATCAGCAGACCCACCCCGGCAACGATGGCGACATCGGCCAGGTTGAAAACATACCAGCTAAATGACTGATAATGAAGATAAAAGAAATCCGCGACCGCGCCACGGAGCGCCCGGTCAAGGGCATTGGCCAGGGCTCCGCCGATCACCAGTGCAAGGGCTGCGGCGGTCAGCGCACGCTCGGCCCTGCAGGCCCACATCCAGAGAAACAGCGTGATGACAAGACTGATGGCGATCAGCCACTCCTGCGTGTGGGTGCTGAACAGCCCGTAGGACACCCCCCTGTTCCACACCATCACGAGATCGAAGAACGGCGTGAGCTGCACGGGCTGCCGGAGCGCGATGCCATAGACATCGATCATCCACCACTTGTGCGTCTGGTCGATGCCGAACACCAGCGCGGCAAGGGCCAGTACCACGGGCGAGAGCGGCCCCCAGAACCTGCCGCGCATCACACCGTCTTGCCGAAACGCGTTTGCCACTCGCGCACCGCTTCGGCATCACGCGGCGTGATGTCCGGAAACTCCGGATCGCTGCCGACCTCGGGCGTGATCTTCCACGAGCGCGCGCATTTGCGGCCCTCGGCCGGCCTGAACACCACGGCAACGCCCTTCACGCCATCGAGGCGGAAGGCATCGGCGGGCCCCTCCGCGGCGATCAGCGCCGCGCCCGACGTGATGGAGATTTCGGCCAGGTCCACGCCCTCCAGCGCGGCCAGAAGGCCTGCCTCAGAGACATAGACCTCCGGCGCCGCTTCGAGTGCGGAACCGATAGTCTTCTTCACCTGGCGCTCGATCTCGAGTGCGCCGGTGATGACCGAGCGCACATCGCGGATCTTGTCCCACTTGGCGGCGAGGTCCGGTGCGGCCCATTCGGCCGGGCAGCGGGCGAACTGCATCAGGTGCACGGAGGAGGCTTCGCCGGGGAAGCGCGACAGCCACACTTCCTCCATGGTGAAGGCCAGCACCGGTGCCCACCATGTGGTGAGGCAGTGGAACAGCTGGTCGAGCACCGTGCGGCACGACCGGCGGCGCAGGCTCGACCATGCGTCGCAATAGAGCGAGTCCTTGCGGATGTCGAAATAGAAGGCCGAGAGATCGACCGTCATGAAGTTGGTCAGCAGCGCGAACAGACGCTTGTAGTCGAACACCTCATAGGCCGCCTTCACCTGCCCTTCCAGTTCGTGCAGGCGGTGCAGGATGTAACGGTCAAGCTCCGGCATGTCCTTGGCCGGAACGAACTCCCAGTCCTGCAGGTCATCCACCGCGCCGAGGATGTAGCGCATGGTGTTGCGGAGCTTGCGGTAGGCCTCGATGTTGGTCTTCAGGATCTCCGGTCCGAGCCGCAGGTCTTCGGCATAATCGGCGGAGGCCACCCACAGGCGCAGGATGTCAGCACCCGACTGCTTGATGACATCCTGCGGGGTGACGATGTTGCCAAGCGACTTGGACATCTTGCGGCCGTCCTCGGCCACCACGAAGCCATGCGTCAGCACCGCATCGTAGGGCGCACGCCCGCGCGTGCCACAGGATTCGAGCAGCGAGGAATGGAACCAGCCACGATGCTGGTCGGAGCCTTCGAGATAAAGGTCGGCGGGCCATTTGAGGTCCGGCCGCTGCTCGAGGCAGAAGGCATGGGTGGAACCGGAATCGAACCACACATCGAGGATATCGCGCACCTGTTCCCAGTCGCGCACGCTGTAATCGCCCCCGAGGAAGCGCTGGGCGGCGCCGTCGGCAAACCACGCATCCGCCCCTTCAGCGGTGAACGCCGCGACGATGCGGTCATTCACCCGTGAATCCTGCAGGACTTCGCCCGTCTCGCGGTTGACGAACACGGCGATCGGCACGCCCCAGGCGCGCTGGCGGGAAATCACCCAGTCAGGCCGCTGCTCGATCATGGCGCGCAGGCGATTCTGGCCCGCGGCGGGGAAGAACCTTGTTTCGTCGATGGCCTTCAGCGCGATGTCGCGAAGCCCATGGCTCGACATGGAGATGAACCATTGCGGCGTGTTACGGAAGATGATCGGCTTCTTGGAGCGCCAGGAATGCGGGTACTGGTGCTTGAGACGGCCGCGCGAGATGAGGGCGCCCGCATCCGTCAGTGCACGGATGACCGCGTCATTGGCATCGCCCTTCTCGCCCTTGTCGGTGATGACGCGCTTGCCCGTGAAGCCCGGCGCATCCTTGGTGTAGAAGCCATCGGCATCCACCGTGAACGGAATCGTGTGCGAAATGCCTTTCTCTTTCAGATAGGCCTCGCTCGCCACCCAGATGTTGTAGTCATCCGCGCCGTGGCCCGGGGCGGTGTGCACGAAGCCCGTGCCGGTGTCATCCGTCACATGATCGCCATCGAGCAGCGGAACGCCGAAGCCATAGCCCAGATGGGCCAGCGGGTGGCCGCAGACGGCACCGGCCGGGTCAACGTCGCCAAGGCGAGCGAAGGCATCGACTTTCGCTGCCTTCATCACCTCTTCGGCCAGACGGTCAGCGAGGATCAGCTTGTCGCCTGCCTTGGCCCAATTGCCATCAGGCGCTGCAGTGACCTCATAGAGCCCGTAGCTGATCCTGGAGGAGAAGCTGATGGCGCGGTTGCCGGGAATGGTCCATGGCGTCGTCGTCCAGATCACCACGCTGGCATTCAGCAGCTGCGGCGCGCCCTCCCGCACCGGGAACTTCACGAAGATCGTGTCGGACTGGTAGTCCTGATATTCGACCTCGGCT
>JBIIGF010000491.1:0-2596 GCA_044236665.1 Aestuariivirga sp.
TGACGCGGGCGAGGACGCCAGGTTCGTTGTCCACGATCACCGCCAGCGTGTGCTGCTCGATCTCGGGCTTTGCGGTGTCGATGAAGTAGGCCGAGCCCGAGGGCTGAAGTTGCGCGTTCATGTTGTTCCCGTCCCTTAAACCAGCATCTTGCCCTTGGCGTCGATCACCGAGCCGACATCCTCGTCGGCCACCTCGTCGCCCAGCAGCATTTCATTGTGCGCCTTGCCCGAGGGGATCATCGGGAAGCAGTTGGTGAGGTTGGCGACGCGGCAATCGAAGATCACCGGATGCGGCGTCTTGATCATTTCCTTGATCGCGTCGTCGAGTTCCGAAGGCTTGCTCGCCCGGATGCCGACACAGCCATAGGCTTCCGCCATCTTCACGAAGTCGGGCAGCGCCTCGCTGTAGGAGTGCGACAGGCGGTTGCCGTGCAGCAACTGCTGCCACTGGCGCACCATGCCCATGTACTGGTTGTTGAGGATGAAGATCTTGATCGGCAGCTCGAACTGGATCGCGGTCGACATCTCCTGCATGGTCATCAACACCGATGCATCACCCGCGATGTCGATGACGAGGGACTTGGGGTGCGCCTGCTGCACGCCCACCGCGGCGGGCAGGCCGTAGCCCATGGTGCCGAGGCCGCCCGAGGTCATCCAGCGGTTCGGCTCCTCGAAGCGGTAGAACTGCGCCGCCCACATCTGGTGCTGGCCCACTTCCGTGGTGATGTAGGTGTCGAGGTCCTTGGTCAGTTCATAAAGCCGCTCGACCGCGTATTGCGGCATGATGACATCGGCGTTCTTCTTGTACTTCAGGCAGTCGCGCGCCTTCCAGCTGTCGATCTGCTTGTGCCAGGCGTCCAGCGACTTCTTGTCGAGCGTCACGGACTTGGCCTTCCACACGCGGATCAAATCTTCCAGCGCATGCGCCACATCGGCAACGACCGGAATATCGACGCGCACCGTCTTGTTGATCGAGGACGGGTCGATATCGATGTGGATCTTCTTGGAATTGGGCGAGAAGGCATTGAGGCGGCCGGTGATGCGGTCATCGAAGCGCGCGCCGACGCAGATCATGACGTCGCAGTCATGCATCGCCATGTTGGCTTCGTAGGTGCCGTGCATGCCCAGCATGCCGAGCCAGTTCTTTCCGCTCGCCGGATAGGAGCCAAGCCCCATCAGCGTCGAGGTGATGGGGATGTTGGTCATGGCCACGAATTCGCGCAGCAACTTGGAGGCGGTCGGTCCGGAGTTGATGACGCCGCCGCCCGTATAGAGGATGGGGCGCTTGGCCGTGGCGATCAGTTCCACCGCGGCGCGGATGGCGTTCTGGTCGGGCTTCACCTGCGGGCGGTAGGTCTTGTGCTCGATGTTCTTGGGGCCGACATAGCGGCCCTTCGCGAACTGCACATCCTTCGGAATGTCGACGACGACCGGGCCGGGCCGGCCATGGGTCGCGACATAGAAGGCCTCATGCAGGATGCGGGCGAGGTCGTTCACGTCCTTCACGAGGTAATTGTGCTTGGTGCAGGGCCGCGTGATGCCCACCGTGTCACATTCCTGGAAGGCGTCATTGCCGATGAGATGGGTCGGAACCTGGCCGGTGAGGCAAACCATGGGGATGGAATCCATCAGCGCATCCGTCAGGCCCGTCACCGCATTGGTGGCGCCGGGACCGGAGGTGACCAGCACCACGCCACACTTCCCCGTGGAACGGGCATAGCCTTCCGCCGCATGGGTGGCGCCCTGCTCATGGCGGACGAGGATGTGTTCCACCTTGTCCTGCTGGAAGATCTCGTCATAGATCGGCAGCACGGCGCCGCCGGGATAGCCGAACACCGTATCGACACCCTGGTCCTGCAGCGCCTTCAGCACGATTTCGGCGCCTGTCATCTCATTCGTGGCCATTTCAAACCTCTTGGACTGTCCCGTTCCGTCAAACACGCATTTGCCTTGCAGGCAATAAAAAAGGCCCCCGAGGGAGCCTGATTTCCGCGCAGCACCACCAGTTCCTGGAAGCTTTAGGCTTCCCCGGCGCTGCGCGGTCCTACTACAAGAATGCTGTTCATGACGAAGTTGTTTAAGGCGGCTCAGAGGTTCCGTCAAGTAGCACTCACCCGCCCTTCCGAAACGCCTGCCCATCCATCCTTGAGTTGCCCGCGCCACCAGGTGAACTGGCGCTTGATGAACTGCCGGGTGGCGGCCTTGGCCTGCGTCACCGCCTCCGCCAGCGGGATTTCGCCCCGCAGGGCGGCTGAAAGCTCCGGCACGCCGATCGCCTTCATCATCGGCAGGGCAGGATCGTAATCCAGCACCGCCCGGACCTCCTCCAGCGCCCCCGCCGCCATCATCTGGTCGAAGCGGGCTCCGGCACGTTCATGCAGGGTGACCCGGGGCACGTCCCGGAACAGGCGCTCCACCTGCGCATCGCCCAGAATGGCGGTGGACTGCGCCGCCCTCTGCCAGTGACGGAGGGGCCGGCCGGTGCCCTCCAGCACCTCGAGAGCCCTGAGCAGGCGGTGGCGGTCGGCCGGGGCAAGGGCAGCGGCCCCCTCCGGATCGCGGGCCGCGAGTTCAGCATGAAGGTCGCCAGCGAAGC
>JBIIGF010000490.1:0-2596 GCA_044236665.1 Aestuariivirga sp.
CCAACCTCAAGCAGATCGGCCAGTTCGTGGAGCGTTCACTCATGCTGGTGACGGCCCTGTCGCCCGTCATCGGCTATGACAAGGCGTCGAAGATCGCCCATTACGCGCTCGACAACGACCTGACGCTGAAGGACGCGGCGCTGAAGCTCGGCTTCGTGACGGAAGCGGAGTTTGACAAGATCGTCGACCCGAAGAAGATGGTGTCTTGCTATGTCGCCTGACGGCAACAACACCGCGGCAAGCGAGGCGGCCTATGGCCGCTTCGCACTGGCCAATCAGGTCGGTCCCCGCTTCTCGGCCGACTGGAAGAGCGGTGATCACCGGGCGCGCCGCCTGGTTTCGGAGTTCATCGGCACCTTCGGGCTGACCTTCGTGCTGTCCGGGGGCGCGGCGATTCTTGCAAGCCACGGCGGTGCCGAGCTTGCGAGTTTCGAATATGCCTTCATCCTGTCCGCCGTATCGGCCCTCTGGCTGGTCGCCGCTGTTTACTGCCTTGGTGACATATCGGCGCATTTCAACCCAGCCATGACACTGGCCTTCACCCTTCGTGGCGACATGGGCTGGCCCATGGCCGCAGCCTATATCGTCGTGCAATTGTTCGCCGCGGTGGCAGGCTCCGTCGTGGCGGCATGGCTGTTCGGATATGGCGGCAATCTTGCGGCCACCGTGCCCCAGCCCGGGCAATACTGGCAGGCTGTGGTGTTCGAAGGCATCCTGACCTTCGGAATGGTGCTTGTCGTTCTGAGCATGGCGAATGGCCCGAAGCTCGTCGGCGCCTTCGTGCCGCTTGCCGTCGGCGCCTATGTGATGGCTGCCGGCACAATGGGCGGGCCCTATGATGGCGCCGCCTTCAACCCGGCGCGCGCCCTTGGCCCCGATGTCGCACGGGGCGATCTCTCAACCTACTGGGTCTATCCGCTGGGCTCTGTCCTCGGCGTGATCGTCGCCGTTGTGACGGCACGCTTCCTGAGAGGCCCCGCCAAGGCGCAAGAAGCCAATGCGGCGATGGGGAACCCGCTCTAGAAGCGGCACAAGAACCAGGGCGGCATGAGACTTGTGGCCCGCGGGGCATCAACGGGCGGGAAGGGACAGATGAACATCATCCAGCGCAGCATGCGCCCTGAAGGATCGGTTGCTGTGGGCCTGCGGAGCATCAAGACCCATGTCAGGTTTCTGATGCTGGCGGGTGCCATGACCTTGGCGGCCGCCAATCCAGCGGCGGCCGCTGATCCTGAATCGTCCGGCACAGACCCCATCCGAGCCGCATTCTTCGACGATGCGACATTGGCCCTGCACTTCCGCAGTTATCTCTTCGATCTCTCCGACAACGGAGATAACAATCCAGCCGCATGGGCCGCCGGTGGCTGGATTGACTATCAGACGGGATGGATCGGCGACATTCTGCAGCTCGGTGCGGTGGCCTATACGTCACAGCCACTCTGGGCTCCGGAAAGCCGCCCCGGCTCGCTTCTTCTGCTGCCGAACCAGGACGGCTTCACGACGCTCGCCCAGGCCTATGCCGCGTTCCGCTATGAGGGCCAGCTGCTGACCATCGGCCGTCAGATCGTCGACCAGCCTGAAGTCAACAAGCACGACAACCGCATGGTGCCGATCACCTTTGAGGGTGGCTCGCTCGGTGGCGATCTGGGCAGCCTGTCATACTATGCGGCCTTCCTGACAGCGACGAAGACGCGCGGCTCTAGCGAGTTCAAGAACTTTGGAAACGTCGTTGGGGTTGACCAGGATTCGCCCATGTATCTGGCGGGCCTCTCCACTGCGCATGACGAGAAGCTGAAACTGAAGACATCCCTCTACGTCGTACCCGATGTGCTGGTTTCCTCCTACAGCGACGCGCAGTGGATGACGGGACAGGAGGATGGAAATCACGTCAAGCTGACAGCACAGTTCATGATCCAGTCAGGAATTGGCGAGGAACTGCTGACAGGGCCGGACTTCGTGTCCTCGATGGTGGGCGTTCTCGGAGAGGTGAAGCACTCCAACTTTACCCTCATGGCCGGCTACACGGCGAACCTGACCGAGAATGACTGGCAATATCCTTATGGTGACTGGCCTGGCTACACCAACATGCTCATCGGCCTGTTTGCCAGAGGCACTGAGCAGGCTGTTCTGCTGAGTGCTGCCTATGATTTCTCAGGCCCGCTGGAGGGACTGACCCTCAATGCACAGGCGGCATTCGACACCTATATCGCAGCCGGCCGCACCAGCTGGAATGAGTATGATTTCTACGCTGATTATCAATTGTCCGCGGTGCCGAACGTACCGAAATGGCTTGAGCCGGTTTCGCTTGGCGCACGCTATGCCTATCTGCACACCATGGACAACGATACCGACACGGACATCTCCGACGAAACGCCCGTGACGCCCAACTCCCATGAGTTTCGCGCCATCGTGAACTACGAGGTGAAGTTCCACGGCAGCCAACTCTAGCATCACGTGATGCAGGATTGGCCTGGGTCACGTTCAGGCCGGGGTGCTGGAAATTCAGAAGGAAAGCCGCATCGAGGCAGAACGGTTCAGCCAAGTGGCGGCTGTTTCAGCCAGTGATATGGATCCCAGCGCGCCTGCTGATCATCGA
>JBIIGF010000492.1:0-2589 GCA_044236665.1 Aestuariivirga sp.
GAGCCCGGGACCCACGGCAAGTGCCCCGACCGGGAATTCCGGCCGCCAGCCAAGCTTTGCGGCATAGCGCGACAGCCCGCGCTCCAGCGCGCCGCGCAGGCCCTTCTCCACGCTGAAGTGATTGCAGATCAGCACCGTGCCCCCAGGCTTGGTCACCCGCGCCAGTTCCCGCATCACCGCCGACGGGTCCGGCACCACCGTCATCACGAACATGGCGACCGTTACGTCAAAGCAGCTGTCGGGGAAGGCCAGCGCCATGGCATCCATCTCGAGCAGCGCCTCCACATTGCCCTGGCCGCTCCGCGCCACCCGCTCCCGGGCCCGCGCCAGCATGTCGGGCGACAGGTCGATGCCGGTCACCCGCAGGCCCGGCCCATAATGCGGCAGGGCAAGCCCGGTGCCCACGCCCACCTCCAGCAACCGGCCGGAGAATTGGTTGGCGCGCGCCGTCACACGGCGCACCGCCCCTTCCACGATCCGTCCAAATGTATGGTCATAAACGGGTGCCCAGCGCCGGTAGGCCGTGCGAACATCGGCGGCTGCAATGGCGGCAAGGCCGCGGGCTCGGCGTTTCGGCATGACATCTCCCTGGTCCCGGCCCGCAACCGGACCTCAGGCATCAACAGGGAACTGCCGGTGGGGTTTCAGCCCCGGGCGATAAATCCGCCGCCCAGCACCTTCATGCCCGGCCCCTCGCCTTCGTAAAGCACACAGGCCTGTCCGGGCGAGACGCCATATTCCCCGCCCCTGATGCTGACGATGGGATCAGCGCCCGACAGCCGGATGTCGGCCGGAACGGGTGGCCGTGCCGAGCGGATCTTGGCGTAAACGGCAAGCGGTTCATCGCCCAGCGGACGGCCGCCCAGCCAATTGAGGCCGGCAAGGCGGATATCCGCCTGCTTCAGCGCTTCGCGCGGGCCGACGATCACCCGGCGGTTCGGCGCATCGATCTTCACCACATAGAGAGGCTCCCCCCCGGCAATCCCGAGGCCCCGGCGCTGGCCGATGGTGAAATGAATGATGCCCTCATGGCGGCCCAGCACCCGGCCATCGAGATCGACGATGTCGCCGGGCTCTGCCGCCTCAGGGCGGAGCTTCAGGATCAGGTCGGCATATTTGCCATCCGGCACGAAGCAGATGTCCTGGCTGTCGGGTTTGTCCGCGACGTCAAGGCCGAGGCTCGCCGCAATGGCGCGGGTCTCGGGCTTTGTCAGCGTGCCCAGCGGAAAGCGCAGGTAGTCGAGTTGGTCCTGCGTGGTGGCGAAGAGGAAATAGCTCTGGTCGCGCGCCAGATCGGCCGGCGTGAACATGTCGCGGTGGCCGGAGCCATCGCCCCGCGCCCGGGTTTCGGCATAATGGCCGGTCGCCATGACGGCCGCATCGAGATCGCGCGAGCGGGCAAGCAGATCGGCAAACTTCACCGTGCGGTTACAGGTGACGCAGGGAATCGGCGTTTCGCCCGCCAGATAGCTCGTCACGAATTCGTCGATCACCGCCTCGCGGAAGCGGGATTCGAAATCCAGCACGTAATGCGGGATTCCGAGCGCCGCCGCGGCGCGCCTCGCATCGTGGATGTCCTGGCCCGCGCAGCACGCGCCCTTGCGGCGCACCGCCTCGCCATGGTCGTAAAGCTGCAGCGTGATGCCCACCACATCAAATCCTGCCTGCTTCAGAAGGGCAGCGGTGACAGTCGAATCGACGCCGCCCGACATGGCGCAGACGACGCGCACGGCCGATGCATCCCCAGCAATGCCGATGGTTGCGCGAACACTGTCGATAAGGGCCTGACCGATCATGATTGGCTGACTAGATGGGCGATCCGGGCCGGAAAGTAAACCGCCCCGCCGCCGCTATGTGCTGAAATGGACCAACGGGCATCATGGCATTTGGGAAATCTTCATATGTACTTAGGCCATTTTTAAGGCCCCGCGCCTAGGCTGACGCTCAGTGAGTTCCAGCGTATTGGTTGAGTTTATTCATGAACGGTCAGTTGCGTGCGCGCGTAAACTACGTCATCGGCCCTGATGGAAGCCCGCTGACAGTCGCCGATCTTCCCCCGCCGGGCAACCAGCGCTGGGTGATCCGGCGCAAGGCGGAAGTCGTCGCGGCAGTGCGTGGCGGTTTGTTGAGTCTCGAGGAAGCGTGCGACCGGTATGTCCTCACCGTTGAGGAATACTTGAGCTGGCAGCGGTCGATCGACCGTCATGGCCTTGCCGGATTGCGGACCACCCGCATCCAGGACTACCGCCAGTAAGTTTCACGCATTGAAGCGTATCAGGGGGCTGGAACCTTCGCGGGATCCGGCCCCTCTTCATTTGGCATGGTAACGTGGTAAGCGGAAGGCCGGAACGCCCCAACATCCGCCGAAGAGAGCCATGCAGCAGACCAACATCCACGACGTCAAAATCGATCCGCGCAACCTGAACATCCTGATCTCGGTCAACGGCGAACTGGTGCCGCGTGCCGAGGCGATGATCTCGGTGTTCGATTCCGGCTTCATCCTCGGTGACGGCGTGTGGGAAGGCCTTCGCATGGTGAAGGGCGGCGTGCCCTTCCTGCGCGAGCACATCGAGCGGCTGTATGAGGGCG
>JBIIGF010000493.1:0-2586 GCA_044236665.1 Aestuariivirga sp.
AAGGTTTCAAGCCCAGCGTCCGGCGCGGGCGGCGTCATCACCTTGAGCTTTATGAGTTCATCGCCATGGCTGCCATCGCGGCGGGCGACACCCTTGCCCTTGAGCCGCAGAGTGGAGCCGGTGGTCGAGCCCTTTGGCACCGTGACCATCACAGCACCCGTCGGCGTCGGCGCCTTCACCTTGCCGCCGAGAATGGCCTCCGAAATGGTGATTGGAAGCTCGAGCAGGATGTCATCGCCCTCGCGCGTGAAGAACCGGTGCGGCCTGATCGAGATCTCGACCAGCGCATCGCCGGGCGGGCCTTCGCCACGCGACGGCGCGCCCTTGCCGCGCAGCCGGATGGTCTGCCCATCCTGAAGGCCGGCGGGGATCGTCACGTCGAGTGCCATGCCGTCCGGCAGGGTAATGCGCTTCGTCGCGCCATTCACCGCGTCAAGGAAATCGACCTCCAACTGATAGAGCCTGTCTGCGCCGGGCGCACGCCTGGCCTGCTGCTCGCGGCGGCGCAGAAGCTCGGCGAGGAAATCGTCCTGCTCGGCAAAATCCGAAAAGCCGGAGGAGGCGTTCTGGTAGCGTGGGCCTGCGGCACCCGCCGCATTCGCATAGTCCTTGTAATAGCGCTGCTGCGGGCGCTCCGCGCCCGATGCGTCGATCTCGCCCGCGTCGAAGCGGCGGCGCTTATCGGCGTCCGAGAGCAGGTCGTAGGCGCCGGTTACTTCCTTGAACTTGTCCTCGGCACTCTTGTCGCCGGGGTTCAGGTCGGGATGCAGCTTCTTGGCCAGCTTACGGTAAGCGGAGCGGACCTCATCAGCCGTTGCGGTGCGGGCCACGCCCAGAATTTCATAGGGATCTTTCAAGGATACTTCCCCAAACATCAAGCGCGTTATGTGTGGCGCCGGAGCGTTTCCGGCAACCCTAGCCTACTGCAAAAGTTATGACTCTCACCAGCGGTCCTTGCGGTAGCGGCCGCCGGTGATCTCGTAATAATCGCCCGCCGTCTCGCAATAGATGTGGCCCGCGAGGCTAACGCCAAGCGGACCATCGATGGCGCCAGCGGCGATCGAAGTTGTGTCCTTGCCGTCTTGCTTCCAGAACAGCGCTGAGCCGCAATCGCCGCAGAAGCCGCGCTTCGCCTCTCGGCTGGAGCGGAACCATTTGAGGCCGTCCGTTCTGGTGAACACGAGGTCTTTGTCGGCGCAGGCCGTGGCGGACATGTAGGTCCCCGTCTGCTTCCGGCACTGGAGGCAGTGGCAGGCGATTACCTCACGCAAGGGTCCGTGAACCTCGAACTGAACCGCGCCGCAGAGGCAGGAGCCGGTCTTCATGCGAAGGCCCTGCTGAGCGCGATGATGTGCTCAGGCCCCAGACCGCAGCAGCCCCCAAAGGCAGTAACGCCCTGCTTCTGCCAGCCGCGCGATTTCTCCACGAGTTCATCTGGCGGGATGATGTCCACGAAGGTCCAGTCGGGCATAGTGAAATAGCCGCTCTCCGGATAGGCGCCGAGGGGCCCCTTCCAGTATTGGCGCAGAATGTCGATTGCCTCGCCGGTGTCATTGGGGGAGGTGTGCATGATGCTGATGACGGCGGGATTGGTGGCGGCCAGCACGCGTGCCACATCCTCCATCGCCTGGTCCTCGCGGCCGAAGCCCGTGAGGCGGCCATCCTTCTGGCGCTCGGCCGAGATGCCTACCCAGACCGGAAGCCCCGTCGCCTTGGCCGCCTCAATGGCCCAGACCGAATAATCCTTGTCGCGCATCATCTCCATCATGATGAGGTCGACGCCCGCCGCGGCGAGATTACTGGCCTTGCGCTTGAACAGCGCGCGGGCCTCAGCCTCCGGCCATTCCTGCTGCTTCAGCGTGCGGTCGCTGCCGGGCTGGACCGGCCGCATGGTGGACATGGAGCCCGCGACCGCCACGCGGTGCCCCGCCGCCGCGCGCTTGGCGATGGCCACCGCGGCGCGGTCGATGTCCAGAAGGTCATCGTCGCGGCCCACCGCGTTGAACAGCAGCGCTGAGGTGGCGAAGGTGTTGGCGATGATGATGTCCGCACCTGCCTTTATGTAGTCAGCGTGGACCTCCTCGACGACCAACGGGTGCGAGAGGTTTGCTTCGGCGCACCAGGTACTGGAACTCATCGGAACGCCGCGGCGCTGGATGTCAGTGCCCGTACCGCCGTCCAAGATGATGGTCTCGCCGCGGGCGAGTTTTTCCGCAATATAGCCGTACATGGCCTAAACCTTTTCTCGCGCGGCCAGGAAGGACCGCATGTGGAACTGCGCCTGTGCCGGAGCATAGGCAAAGCCTTGTCCCACAGGGCAGGCATGGCGCGCAAGGCAGCCGCGTGTCAGGCAGCTGTCTCCCGCCCCGGAGCGAAGGTGGCCGGCGCAGGCCGTTACGTCATATCGCGTGCCGTCGAACGCGCTGACCGGGCAGGCGGAGAGGCAGGGCTTCTCCACGCAGATATGGCAGGGGCTTGGCCCGGGGTTGCGGGGCGGAAGATCGAACTCCACCGGAAACAGCAGCGCCGCGCGGTAGGCGTGCCACAAGCCATATTCGGGGTGGATGTTAAGGCCAAGCGGCGAGA
>JBIIGF010000494.1:0-2575 GCA_044236665.1 Aestuariivirga sp.
CCTACATTCACGTTTCTGGCAATCAATGCCTCAACTCCGGCCGGATTTCCAGTGATCAGAATGGTCTTGTTGCGCTCGGTTTCACCCGCCACCAGGCTGAACGCCGATCTTGGCAGTGCGCAGGCCCGGGACAGCGTCTCGATCACCGCCGAATTGGCCTTTCCCTTGTCGGGTGGGGCCGCGACCTTCACGGCCAACGACACCGCGCCATCGGCTGCGGTGTAAAGACCCGTCACCTCATCCCGTGAAGCCTTGGGGGTGACCCTCACGGCCAGCAGCAGGCCGCCCCTGCCCGGCCGCAGGGGTGAGATCACACCAGACCGAGGCTGCGGAAGGCCGCGGCGATGAACAGGCCGAGGAACTGCAGGCCGATCAGCAGGACGATGGGCGAAAGATCAATGCCCCCGAGGTCCGGCAGGAAGCGCCGGATGGGCCGCAGCAGCGGCTCCGTCAGCCGTTCCAGCGCAGTGCCGACCTGCCGCACGAAAGGGTTGGACCGGTTCACGACATTGAAGCCGACAAGCCAGCTGAGGATCACGGTAGCGAGAATGATCCAGAAATAGATGTCGATGATGGTGAGGATCAGCCAGAGGAAAGGATAGAGCATGATGCGGGGCAGCCCTGCAGTTGTGGATGGTGCAGATGTAGGCGCGGGCCGCCCCGCAAGCAAGCTTGACGCTGTGCCGCCCAGGGACTAGAAGCCCTCCCACCTGTGGACCGGGGCGGTAGCTCAGTTGGGAGAGCGCGGCGTTCGCAATGCCGAGGTCAGGGGTTCGATCCCCCTTCGCTCCACCATCGCAGGCCTCAATCCCGAAACCACGACATTCTGCATCTGCGGTTACCACGCGGGCGCGGCGGCAATCGGGGAGCCATGATGGCGGAAAAATCTGGCGGCATCGGGGTGTTCGGCGCCTTGTCGATCGGCGTTGGCGGCATCGTGGGCGGCGGCTTCTTCGCCACTTTCGGCATCACCGCCGCCGGGGCGCAGGGTGGCACGCCCATCGCGTTCCTGATCGGCGGCATCATCGCGCTGCTCACAGCCTATTCCTACACTGGCCTGTCGATCCGCTATCCGGGGCCGGGCGGCACCGTGTCCTTCATCAGCATGGCTTTCGGCACCAGCCTTCCGGCCGCGGCGATCAATGTGCTGTTGATCCTCAGCTACATTGCCATCATGAGCGTCTATGCTTACGCTCTGGGCAATTACTGCCTGCCCTATATGCCCGACAGCATGAAGCCCTACGCCGGGCACCTCGTCTCCTCGCTGGCGCTGATCGGGCTCGGCCTCATCAACTTCATCGGCGACAGCCTGGTGCAGAAATCGGAAACGCTGTTCAACATCGGCAAGCTGGCGATCCTCACGCTGTTCATCATCGCGGGCCTGATGCTGCCCGGCCTTGAATGGCAGAGGCTGGAACCTTCCGCATGGGCGCAGCCCTCGGCCATCGTGGCCAGCGGCATGATCGGCTTTCTCGCCTATGAAGGCTTCGAGCTGATCGCCAACTCATCGGGCGATGTCGTCAATCCGAAGCGGACGCTGCCGATTGCCTTCATGGGGTCGGTCATCATTGCCATCGTCATCTATGTGCTGGCCTTCATCGTGGGCATCGGCCACCTCTCGATGGAGCAACTTACCGCCGCCAAGGACTTCGCAATTTCGGCGGCGGCGGAGGGGTTCCTCGGGCCATTCGGCTTTGCCCTGATGGCGGTAGGCGCGGTTCTCGCATCCGCATCGGCCATCAACGCGGATTATTTCGGCGCCGCCAAGCTGCCGCCGCAACTTGCCGCGATGAACGAACTATCCTCGGCCTTCCAGCGCAGCCTGCACGGCCGTTCCGCCGCCAGCCTCGTGGTGATCGGCGTCCTCTCGCTGCTGGCACTGAACTTCGTCTCGATCGAGGCCATGTCATCTGCAACGAGCGGCGGTTTCCTTCTTGTCTTCGCCGCAGTGAACATTGCCGCCTGGCGCCTGGCGCCTGAAACGGGAGCAAGGCGCATCATCCCCGGCATTGCCGCCGTGCTCTGTCTTGCGGCGCTTGCCATCACCATCTGGCAATTCCTGTCGGTACCCGCCACCGTGGTGCAGGCGGTGGCCATCGGCATTCTCGTGCTGCTGGCCTTCGCCCTCGAGGTGCTGTTCCGCATCAGGCGCGCCCTTTACCTGCGTTACCGGAAAGCCCATCCGAAATGACCACGCACCGCTTCACGCCCTCACAGCTCTTCAACACCATCGGCTCGCACCCGCCGGTTCTCACAATCGCCAGCGGCGATACGGTAACGGCCGCAACCGCCGACGCGCATGGCTTCGACCATCGCGGGGAAAAAATCGGCGACCGGCCCAACCCGATGACCGGGCCGTTCTTCATTGCGGGCGCGGAACCGGGTGACGCGCTGCGCATCATCATCCAGGATATCCGTCTCACCCGCGCCACCGGCTGGACCTTCGACCGGCTGGCCCCCAATGTCATCGACCCGCAAGCCGTTTCGCGCTTCACCGAGCGCCGCAAGACGGCGTGGGTGGTCGACACCGGAAAGGGCCGGGCATGGCTGGCCGAGCCCACACCCGCCTTGCGGA
>JBIIGF010000495.1:0-2572 GCA_044236665.1 Aestuariivirga sp.
CTGTTCGCGCCCATCATGAAATCGGCCCGCGTCGGCATCGGCATCGCCGAAGCAGACCGCATCGACCGCGACAACATCCTGCAGGCCACCTTCTGGGCGATGGGCGAGGCACTCTCCCAGCTCGATGGCGTGGCGCTTGCGCTGGTTGACGGAAACCGCGCCCCGAAACTTCCCTGCCGCACGCAAACCATCATCAAGGGCGATGGCACGTCGCTATCGATCGCCGCCGCCTCGATCATCGCCAAGGTCACGCGGGACCGCATCATGGCTGCGCATGACGTCACCTATCCCGGCTACGGATTTGCGCGCCACAAGGGCTATGGCACGCCGCTCCACCAGGCAGCGCTGGCCCGGCACGGCCCCTGCCCGCTGCACCGGAAAAGCTTTGCGCCCATCGCGGCATTGTTGAAGCGTTAACCATCAAACCTGAAAGCGATTCACGCCCGAGTCCCGAGGACTCACAATGCGCAGTCTCGAGCGAGATGCGTATTGCGTTCAGTGGGGTGTGGAATGGGCTATCAGACACGACCGGATATCCGGCCGTTGCAAAACCGGATTCTGGTGGGCGACTGCCTGACGGAACTGAAGAAGATTCCCTCGGCCTCCGTCGATCTGGTGTTTGCCGATCCGCCCTATAATCTCCAGCTGGCGGGCGGGCTGACGCGGCCCGACCACAGCAAGGTCGATGCGGTGGATGACCACTGGGACCAGTTCGAAAGCTTCGAGGCCTATGACCGTTTCACCAAGGGCTGGCTGGCGGAATGCCGCCGCATCCTGAAGCCCAATGGCGCGCTGTGGGTGATCGGCTCCTATCACAACATCTTCCGCGTCGGCTCCATCCTGCAGGATCTGGGCTACTGGATCCTGAATGACGTGGTGTGGCGCAAGACCAACCCGATGCCGAACTTCCGCGGCCGCCGCTTCACCAACGCGCATGAGACGCTGATCTGGGCCGCGCGTGACGCCAGCTCCAAATACACCTTCCACTACGAGGCGATGAAGGTGTTCAACGATGACCTGCAGATGCGCTCCGACTGGACGATCCCGCTGTGCACCGGAAGCGAGCGGCTGAAGAACCAGTCGGGCGACAAGCTGCACCCGACGCAGAAGCCCGAAGCCCTGCTGCACCGTGTGCTGCTCTCCACCACCAATCCCGGCGATGTGGTACTGGACCCGTTCTTCGGCACCGGCACCACGGGTGCGGCGGCCAAGCAGCTCGGCCGCAACTTCATCGGCATCGAGCGCGAGGATGACTATGCCGAGGGCGCCATGGCCCGCATCGAAGCCACGAAGCCGCTGCCCAGCGAAGCGCTGAAGGTGACAGTGGGCAAGCGCGCCGAACCGCGCGTGCCGTTCGGCTCGCTCATCGAGCGCGGCCTCGTCAAGGCAGGCGACATGCTGTTCGATCCTTCAACCCGCATCGCCGCGCGGGTGCGCGCCGATGGCTCGATTGCCTGCAAGGATGCCTCGGGCTCGATCCACAAGATCGGTGCACATGTGCAGGGGGCCGAGGCCTGCAACGGCTGGACCTTCTGGCATGTGAAAAAGGGCGCGAACCTGGTTCCCATCGACATGCTGCGCCAGCAGGTTCGTGCCGAAATGGCCCCTGCGGCCTGAGCGATGGTGAAGGCCCGCCAGCAGACATCCTTCCTCTTCGATCTCGATGGCACGCTGGTCGACAGCGTCTACGACCATGTGCTCGCCTGGCACGATGCGCTTCAGGAAGAAGGGATCGAGGTATCCGTCTGGCGGCTGCACCGCAAGATCGGCATGTCAGGCGGGCTCTTCACCAAGGCGCTGGCCCGCGAGACCGGCCGCGATTTCGACCCCGAGACGCTGGAACGGCTGCGCCAGCTCCACAAGAAATACTACGGCCTGCGTGCGCCCCGCACGCGCGCCCTGCCCGGCGCGCGGGAGCTTCTGGCCTATCTGAGCGGCAATGACATTCCCTGGGCCATCGCCACCTCGGGGCGGATGGAAACGGCCGCGCCGGTGCTCGATATTCTCGGCGTCGATGCAGCGCGCCACGTCATCATCACCCGCGACCTCGTGCGCTATGCCAAGCCCGACCCCGACCTGTTCCTCGCGGCGGCCGAAAAGCTTGATGTCGACATCGGCACCGCCTGCGTGGTCGGCGATGCGATCTGGGACATGCTGGCAGCCCGCCGGGCCCGCGCGCTCGGCATCGGCCTGCTGACCGGCGGCTACGGCACGGAGGAACTCGAACGCGCCGGGGCCTACCGCGTCTATGAAGACCCGGCCGATCTTCTGACCCATATCGATGAAGTGGGCGGCAGGCGCTAGCGCCGCTTCTCCAGCACATGCGCCACGATCTTGCGCATGACGGTGGGCAGCGCCTCGCCCGCAAGCTCATGCCGGGCCGTCCAGCGATAATCCCCATCGTCGCGCAACACGCCATCAGCCACCGCACCGGCACGCCACACAGCAAGTTCGAGATGGAAATGCGTGAAGGTATGCTCCACCAGGCCCGGAACCGGCGTCCAGTGCGCCTCAAGCGGGGCTTCTGCGGAAGGGTCCCTCGGCGTATCTCCCCATGCGGTTGAGGGCACCT
>JBIIGF010000511.1:0-2570 GCA_044236665.1 Aestuariivirga sp.
CGCGGCTGGAGCAGCGGAACAGGAGCGAGGCTATGGCTATCGGGCGCAGGACGTTCCTCAAGGCCACGGCGGCCGCGCCGGCAGGCGCGATGGTCGGCGTGGAGGCCAACGCGCAGGGCCGCGCTGTGGTCAACCTCCAACTCGGCTGGCTGCTCTCGGGCAATCAGATCGGCGAAGTCTGCGCCAAACAACTCGGCTACTACGAGCAGGAAGGCGTCGAGCTCCGCTTCCAGGCGGGCGGGCCGAACATCGACGGCGTCGCGGTCGTCGCCTCCGGTCGGTTCGAGGTGGGGCAGGTCTCGTCCTCGCCGTCGCTCATGCTGGCAAGCTCGCAGGACCTGCCGATTCGCTGCTTCGCGGCCGGCGCGCAGGAACACCCCTTCAGCTACATCTCGCGGGCTGGCCGGCCGGTGCGAGAGCCGCGCGACCTGATCGGCAAGAAGATCGGCACGCAATCCACCGCCGTGATCCTGCTGCGCGCGCTGCTCGCCAAGCACAACATTGCCGAGAACCAGGTGACGATCATCCCGATCGGCTCCGACATGTCGCCGCTGATGACGGGCCAGGTGGATGTGATCACCGGCTGGCTGACCAACACGACGGCACTGCGCGTCATCCCCGATCCCGTCGTGATGCGGCTTTGGGACACCGGTGTCCGGCTCTATGCGCTGCCCTACTACGCGACGGTGCAGACCATTGAACGCCGCGCCGACGTGCTGGCCCGCTTCCTGCGCGCGACCGGCCGGGGCTGGGCCTTTGCGCATGCCAACCGCGACCAGGCGGTTGACCACCTGCTGCGCGAATTCCCGAACCTCAATCGGGCCGACGAACGCGCGGCGGCAGATGTGATGCTGCGATACGCCTTCGGCCCGAAGACCGCCACTGAGGGCTGGGGCACGATGGACCCGGCCATCTGGCGCGAGCAGATCGACCTCTACGCGCAACTTGGCCAGTTCGCCCGCCGCACGCCGCGCCTGGAGGAGGTCATGACGATGGACATCCTCCGCATGACAAGCGGCCAGCGCCCGCTGATCGGCTGACCGCCATGACGGGCGCCGCGGCGGTCGACTGCCGCAACGTGACAGTGCGGTTCGTGACAGACCGCCGCACCGTCACCGCGCTGCACGACGTCTCCTTCGACGTGGAGGCGGGCGGCTTCCTCTCGCTGCTCGGGCCGTCGGGCTGCGGCAAGTCGACGCTGCTGCGGGTGGTGGCGGACCTGGTGCAGCCATCCTCCGGCTCGACCACGGTCTTTGGCACCTCGCCGGCGGAGGCGCGGGCGGCCCGCGCGCTCGGCTTCGTCTTCCAGGATGCGGCGCTGCTGCCCTGGCGGACGGCGATCCAGAACGTGGAACTCCCGCTCGAGGTGGGCGGTCAGCGCAACCTGCCGTCCGGTGCACCGACGCCGCGGGAGCTGATGAAGCTCGTCGGGCTGGAAGGCTGGGAGAACAGCTACCCGCACGAATTGTCGGGCGGCATGCGTCAGCGCGTCTCGATCGCGCGCGCATTGCTCGGCGGGCCGCGGCTGCTGCTGATGGACGAGCCCTTCGGCGCTCTCGACGAGATCACGCGCGACCGGCTGAACGAAGAGCTGCGGCGCATCTGGCTGGAGACCGGTACGACCATCCTGTTCGTGACGCATTCGGTCTATGAGGCCGTCTACCTGGGTGAGCAGGTGCTGGTGCTGGCCGCCAATCCAGGCCGCGTCGCCGCGCGCGTCACGGTCGACCTGCCGCGCGACCGCGAACTGGCCATACGTGAGACGCCTGAATTCATCCGGATCGTCGCGGGCCTGCGCGACGCCATGGGACGCCGCGCCGCATGAGAACGACCGCGCTCGATTCCCCAGCCGATCCCGGCCTGCGCGCGGCCGAAGAAGCGCACCATCGCGCGATGCGCCGCCTGGCTTGGCGGCGACGCCTCCTGCCAGTGGCCGGCATTGCGACCTTCCTAGGTCTCTGGGCCTTCATCGTCTGGTTCTTCGAGGTGCCGCGCTTCGTCGCTCCCTCCCCCCAGCTGGTCGCGGCAACCCTGGTCGAGAAGCACGAAATGCTGCTGCGGAACCTGCTGCCGACGGCGATGCAGGCCATTGCCGGCTTCATCCTGGGTAACCTCGCGGCCATCGTGATCGCGACCGTCTTTGTCCACCGCAAGACGGCCGAGGAAGCCTTCTTCCCCGTCGTCGTGCTGATCAACACCATCCCCGTCGTCGCCAAGGCGCCGATCCTGGTGCTGCTGATGGGCAATGGGATGGAGCCGAAGATCGCGATCGCGGCGCTCATCTGCTTCTTCCCGACGCTGGTGAACATGGTTCGCGGGCTGGAATCGGTGAACCCACAGGCGATGGAGTTGATGCGCGTGCTTTCGGCCAGCGAACGCGAGGTGTTCTTCAAGCTCCGGCTGCGGAACTCGCTGCCCTACCTGTTCTCCGCGCTCAAGATCGCCGCGAGCACGGCTGTGATCGGCTCGATCGTCGGCGAGTGGATCGGCTCCACCACCGGCATCGGCGCCTTGATCATCCAGTCCATGTACAATTTCGACAGCCCGATGCTCTACGCGACGGTGATCGT